>NZ_JAVKEA010000253.1:0-42457 GCF_040221695.1 Coleofasciculus sp. E2-BRE-01
CAAAGACGAAATAATTCGATAGAAGTCCCGTTGAACTAAGCTGGGTGTAACTTTGAGCGATTCAGTTTGAGTCAAATAACTCTCCCAAGGACGGGGTAAAACAGTAGCTAATTTCCTGGCTTTCCACAAATTGAGATAAGCTAACAAGATCAGTTGGAACCAATTTTCCTCATGATGAACTTCAGGAGTAAAATAGGTAGTCATTAACAATTTTTGTTTACCAAAACGAAAAAAATGTTCTAAATCATAACGTTGTCCGTAAGCTTGATGACAGTCTTGAAGGCTCAACTCATGACGGCGAGAACCAATTACTATCAGCCACATCGGTTTCCAGACAGATTTCCCCGTGTCATCACTCACCACAACTTGAAGTAATCGAAAAGGATGTTTGTGCATCTTATAATTTTTAGTTCCTTTCATTAACAGTTGATTCCAACCGGAAATTTTGAGATTCAGGCTCCGTCCTCTTTTAGTTGTCAAGGTTGATTGAATGACTTCATCGGGTTCGCCCCAACTTGTCTCATCTTTGAGATCAAATCTGTCTCCATACCAACGAGGATGACCCGATGATTTTTTAGGAGAATCTGAGGGGATAAATTTTCGGTAGAATACTCGATTGCTTTTGACTCGAATGATGGAAACCAAATTATCTTCATTTCGTAAGCTAAAGCGACAAATCCAAAAAATAGCTTCAGAAGGAGAAGTGGCTCCGCCTCATTGTCATGTGATTCGTTATCAGACGAAGCAAAATAAAAAAATTTACTGGTATTATAAACTACAAGCCATTGAGCCGATTTTTCCTAGGGCTAGTGACAATAATAAAAAAAGCAAATACTTATATTTAGGAAAAGCTGGCAGTGAGGCTCATATTGATGCTGTGGAGAAAGTAACAAGAAGGGGACTTATCGATGAATTGGAAAGAGTTATTAATTCTCTCCAGGAAAGTTATTTAGATGTTTGTTTTGGGGGAGAAACTGAGCCGGATCTCTCTGGAGAAAATGAGGGAGTTAAAGACGAGTAGAACTTTTCGGTCATAGTCAAATTAATTCCTCTTAATTAAGTCCAAACTACATTTGCGTAAAAGTTACGCAAATGTAGTTTTTTTGTCCAAAGTCCAAAGATGTAAAATAGGCTGTACTAATTGTCAGATTATAGAACGTGAAAAAGGGTATAGTAAAACGCTGGAGATATATTACACCGTAGCTAAACAGTTTAAACGTTGATTTTCTATCTAAAGATATAGGTAGATTTTAATCGCTAGGCTCATTTTTTTTTTATGAGCCACCGTTTTTCTTGTAAAATCATTATACATGAAGCGAACACATTAGTGAAAAAACGCAGTTATTTTCAAAAAATATAATAGTCACTTTAGAGAATGTATAAAAAGCATTTAAAGAGCAAACAAAGTTTATTCGGGGTTTACAAAAAAGCCTGGACAGGGTATCTTTGTACTAAGCCGTATAAGTAATCAAGAAATAGTCACAGTGACCCGAACATCCCCAGCAGAGACTTCACCAAAAGAAGTTGCCCCTATTTTTGCCCGCCACGAAACCTTCCACCCAAGGTTTAGTTGGCTCAAAAAAGGATTTGATGCGGCTTGTCAAGACTCCAGCGTATTTCTCAAAGACGATGCTCCTGTTATTTTAGGGGTGGGGAAGAACATGGTACGTTCTATTCGCTACTGGTGTCAAGCGTTTAAGGTTCTAGAAGAAGACAAACCGAGTGATTTCGGGTGGAAAGTTCTCGGTGATAGGGGTTATGATCCATTTCTTGAAGATCCAGCTTCGTTATGGTTACTTCATTGGTATCTGCTGAAACCTACTTGTGAAGCCGCTGCTTGGTACTACACCTTTAATGTATTCCGCCAAGTTGAATTTACATCTGAAGATTTGCTCAGAGGACTCAAAAACTATAGAACTGAATTAGGAACTCGTACTGCTGAATCGTCTCTCAAGAAAGATGTCACCTGTATTCTCCGTATGTATAGTCAGCCAGAAGGGAAAACGAAATTAATAGAAGACTCTATTGATTGCCCTTTTGCCGAACTTGGAATTATCCGGATGACAGTAGACGCAAAATACTATACTTTCCGCATTGGACAAAAAGTGAATCTTCCGGCTGAGATTATTGTTACGGCTTGTTTAGATTATGCTCAAACTCGTGGCAGTTCAAAAACCATTTCAGTTTCCAGTCTGACTTACGACTCGGGGAGTCCTGGGGTCGTCTTTAAACTCCCCGAAAGTGCGATTGCTGAAGCGATTGAGAAAATATCTCGTAGCAGGAAAGGAATTGCCATTTCTGATACCGCTGGATTAGTCCAATTTTCGTTTACTCAAGACGCTACTCTACTTATAAAAGAGATATTAAATCAGTATTACCGAACGAGAGGTCATCAATGAATCGTCAAACGCTTGAACAATATTTTAGTCTCAACCGTCGTTACTCTCGTTCAGTGAATTTAGAGCGAGATTTAACTCGACCAGACGCTTTAAAGGGTTATGTTTTAACGGAACGGGCAGTGGATGCTTTGCGACGGATTTTAAAAGGCTTAACCACGGCTGAAGCCAATCATGCTTGGACGTTAACCAGTGTTTATGGCACCGGAAAGTCTGCGTTTACCCATTATCTTACCTCTGTTTGCGCCCCTGCTCAGAGCCAGATGCGTTCCTTTGCTTTAGAAATTGCTCGGCATACACCACCCGCAGAAAGTAGTGACTATCAAGCGTTAACTAAACTTCCGGAAAAGGGTTTATTTCGAGCTGTAGCAACAGCAGCAAGAGAACTGCTGTCATCCTTGCGTTCATTGCCACCAATTGTAGTACAACGGCACAGTTATAAAACAGGGACATTACGCTATTTTGAACGGCATTATCTGGATAGCACATTGGATTTAACTCAACTCCGGTGCGACAGTGCTGATGCGGATGGTTATGTGGGATATTGGGTGGATGATGAGTCACCAACTCAGGTTCCCGCCGTGACTGACGATCGCAAACCTTTGGTTTTACTGGGTGCAGCAAAACTAGATGTCCTGCGTTTACGTAGCCGGGAATATGCGGCTTTGAAAGCGATTCAAGATACAGCATCAGAATTACAATCGGATGGGGTAGCCCGCAAAGAAGTGCGCTTTCGGGTGGTTCAAGCCGAACAGCTTTTGGATGAAACCCTGGCGCAAGCCTTTGAGATGACAGGGAATGACCAGCAATGTTGGGTACAGGGGGAAGCAGAACGGATTGGTCACATTACGGATTTTAATGCCAAACTGTCCGAGGTGTGCGATCGCGTCTATGATCAAAGTCCGATTTTGTGGAATGAATTGATTAACCGTCGGGATCTCACCTCCCAAGGTGCAAAAGCCAGACGGGAACTGATTACAGCAATGGTTGAACGGGGGAATCAGGAAAAGTTAGGACTAGAAGGCTATGGTCCGGAAGTGAGTATGTACTATTCCCTGTTAGGGGAAACTGGTATTCACCGCCAAGAGGAGGGAGAGTGGGACTTTTACCCACCCTCGGAAGGGGCGAAAGTGGGTTCCTTTTGGCAAGCAATTGAGAAATTTTGTTTATCAGCTAAGGAGAAACCCAAAACCCTTGACCAAATTTATCAGCGTTTAGCAGCGGCACCCTACGGTATCAAACCTGGGGCGATTCCGGTGATGTTAGCGGCGGTTCTGCTACACCATGTTGATGATCTGGGGGTTTATCGAGATGGGACGTATATTCCGATTTTGGGTTCAGAACACTTTGAGTTATTGGTTAAAGATCCCTCGCGGTACGCGGTGAAGTATTTTGAAGTGGTGGGGTTGCGATCGCAAGTTTTTAAGGAACTCGAAGCGATTTTACGCCAATCGAAGCTTAAGAAAGGGAAAATCCGGAATGCCACGCTGTTAACGGTTGTGACTCCTTTATATCAATTTGTTAATCGGCTTCCGGCTTATACGAAGCAAACCCAGCGAATTAGTCAGGAAGCGCAGAGGGTTTTGACTGCACTCAAGGAGACAACTGAACCGGATGAGTTGTTGTTTACCCAGTTACCCAAGTCCTTCAATTTACCGCCGATTGAGACGGAAGCTGGGGATGATGGAACAATTGCCAAAAGCCTGCGTTCGCAACTGGTGCAGGTACTACGGGAGATTAATACAGCTTACGAAGGCTTGTTGAGTGAATGTCAACGCTTGCTGCACAATGCGTTTGGGGTCAGTAGTCGGGAACAAAAACTGCGGGAAGAATTGCGGGTGAGATCGCGTCCTTTGGTGGGAAAATGTGTCGAGCGAACACTGGATCTGTTTACCAAAAGGGCGGTGGATGAGGAGAAGACAGACGGGGAGTGGTTAGCAGCCTTGGTAACGATTTTCGCCGATAAGCCAGTGGAGTCATGGACGGATGAAAATGTCACGGCGTTTGAAATTAAACTATCGGATTTAGCGCGGCGGTTTAAGAATCTGGAAGCGTTAAATCACGACACTCGAAAGGGGGATGGGTTTGATGCGCGTCGGATTACGGTAACACAACCGGATGGACAAGAAACTCACCGTTTGGTGTGGGTTGAGCATGATCAATCCCAGAAGCTGGATCAGTTGGTCGAGAAAGTATTGCAGGAGGAGATTATGCGAGATAATCCTCAACTCAACAAAACCTTAGTTTTAAATTGACACTTCCTCAAAAAATAAGTTTGTATTGCATCCCAGGAAATTCAAACTTTGCATTGTTCGCTCCCGCAAGTTTGGCTACAAGCAGGATGAGCCAAGCGAGGATCTACAAGCTGTCCGCAGACAGCACAGTTAAAAGGTGTTTGCATTTTTGTTCTTTGTTATTTTACTTGATAACCTTAAATGTTATCATAAATGCCAACTAAAGGTTAGCTTGGCTCTGCCATAATGGAAACTATGGGAAAAGCAGGTCAAGCACTCAAACAAGTCTTAACGTCTTACGACATCAGCCAAAGCCAACTGGCTACAGAGTTGGGGGTTGAGCGTCCTATTGTCTTTCGTTGGTTTCATGAGCAGACCGATCCCACTGCTGAAACTGTCGCGGAGATTGTCAGAGCTATCCAAATCATTGATCCAGAAGCCTCTAGAGAGTTTGTTGAGATTTACTTAGGTCATCTGACAACCAACACACCTACGAACTTAATCAGGCTTGACTCTGGACAGCTACCCGAATCAGATCAAGTTGATGTAGTTGCACTATCTCGCCTCTTTTCAAACATCACCACATCTTATAAATACCTCTTTTTTCTGTCTCTTCTTGACATTCTTAAACGACGACAGTTTGAAGTGCTTTCTTCAATCAGCTTTAAAGAAATAATCGTCGAAATGTTGGCAAACGCTTGGTATCCTCACACTTACTTTAAGCTGTCCTTTGGAACTCAAGATAAAATTGCTCAAAAACTGGACTCTTTAACGTTAGAGATTACAGCTCCCATACTAAAATTTACAGACATCAATAAAAAGTTATTACGGACAACGATTGCATTTCAAGATTTGAGTGATTCAATTAATTATCTTAAACGCTATGTTCCCTTTCGCCTCATTGCCCCTTTCTTAGAGGCAGAACTCAAAGCAGCAAATGTTAGTAAAGGTAGAGGTAATGATTTAGAAAAGGCTATTCCCGCCATTGCTGATCAATATTTTGACTCCCAAAAGCCTTTATATAAATTTGATCAAACAGATTACAACGATTGTGAATCAATTTTTATTCATTCCGATTGGGCGACGTATTTAGAAAAACACTATGCCATTATTCGGGGTTGGGCATCCTGGGAATGGGTGAAGTATATGCAGCAACGTAATCCCAACACGCCCAACATCGTCAGTAAAATATTTATGCCTCAGCAAAGAGGCTCTTTATCATCACAGACGAAATACTGGAAACAGGTTTTAGCGGTTCAACCCGTTAGCTGTATCTACTCAGGACAACTTTTAAATCAAAAAAATCTCAGTTTGGATCATTACTTGCCTTGGTCATTTGTTGCCCATGATCAGCTTTGGAACTTAATTCCAACTCATCCAAGTGTCAACGCTTCTAAATCTAATAACTTACCTTCAGCAACCTACTTTAACGATTTTGTTGAATTACAATATTTGGGGTTAACTGCTTCTTACCAAGTCCTGAGTCATCAAAAATGGTTAAAAGCCGTTGAATCCCATATTTCTGAGTTAAAAATGAGCGATGCTGAAGATCTACTCGACATCGAAAAATTAAGGAAGGCATACGAACTAACGATTCATCCTTTGATGTCTTTAGCTACTATTCAAGGCTTTAGCCCCGATTGGTCATATCACTGATTTAAAGTTCAATAGCACTGTTATTTGTATTAGTGGAGAAGTCCAAGCTGACCTAGGCAAAATGTTGATCCAAGCCCTCCGCCGTGCTTTAGAAGAGTATGGCATTGAAGACGCGATCGCGCCGCCCAAGCCGTTTCCCAAGCCGCTCAAAATCTAGCTCAATTAGTGGGTGCATCCCCGAAAGAAATTATCTTTACATCGGGGGCAACCGAAAGTATTAATATTGCAATTCAAGGGAGTATCGCCGCCAGTCATGACTCTTCACCCCGCATTGCCATCTCTCCGGTAGAACACAAGGCGGTTTTAGATACCTGTAAAGCATTAGAGAAAAAAAGACGGGCGGAAATTATTTACCTTCGCGTTGATTCCCAAGGCAGGTTAGATTTAAACCATCTCGAACAAACCTGTCGGCATGGGGTTTCCTTGCTCTGCGTCATGGCAGCTAATAACGAGATTGGGAACATCTATCCCATTGAAAAAATTGGTCGTATTACCCAGAATTATAATATTCCTTTCTTATGCGACGGTTCCCAAGCCGTAGGTAAAATTCCGATTAACGTTGCTGAATGGGGAATCACCTATTTAGCTGTGTCAGGACATAAATTTTATGCTCCACAAGGGGTTGGCGCTTTGGTACTCAAACGAGGTAATACCCTAGAGCCAATCTTGTTTGGAGGAGGACATCAAAAAGGATTAAGAGCCGGTACACTGAATCTGCCGGGAATTGTCGGTTTAGGAGAAGCTTGTCGGTTGCGACAGTTGGAGATGGTACAAGATGAGAGTGCGATCGCCGCTAAACGCGATCGCCTGCAAGCTCAATTAGCAGAAAAAATTCCCGAACTTATCGTTAATGGAGATATTAACTCCCGTCTGGCTGGAAACCTGCATATCTCCATTCCAGGTATTCCCAACAGTGCCATGATCGCCAGAGTACGTCGAAAATTAGCCATTTCCAGGGGATCAGCTTGTTCATCAGGCGTAGAAGCCCCTTCTCATGTCTTGCGTGCGATGAATCTTCCTGAAGATGTTATTGAGGGAGCATTACGAATCGGAATCGGGAAATTTACGACAGAAGCTGAAATTGATCAAGCGGCGGATATTTTAGCGAGTACCGTTAAAGATATTTCTCGTTTACTCGCCTAGAACGCCTAAACTGAAGTCTCAACATGGCTACGGGATTGAGAAATAATTAGGGCGATCGCGTCTAAGTCGGCTTTAGATGAAGGCGCATGGTTTATAGGAATAGACATAATTATTGCCACAACGGATACCGAAGACTTTAACCGATTGCTCAAACAGCATCAGATTGAAGCTAGACGCTGGAGAGATATTACACCTTGGCTAAACGGTTGAAAACTTGAAGTTCTACCTAAAGATAGAGGTAGATTTGAACCATTCGCCTTGTATTTGTAGGGGCGCAAGGTTTGCGCCTAAAAAGCTGGCATGAAACTGTAAAACTTCTTTACAAACTGCCGGAGATTACAAAAATTGACTTAAGTCAAAGCGTTATCTGCCAAAAATTTCCTAGAGTAGAGATAGAGAGACTGAATATAGGAAAAAGTAACTCATGTTTTGCGAACAGTGTGAACAAACCGCCAGTGGTAATGGCTGTCATCAATGGGGCGCATGTGGTAAAAGTCCCCAACTTAACGCCGTTCAAGATTTATTAGTCTACTGCTTGCGCGGACTTGCGCCAGTGGTGATTAAAGCCCGTCAGTTAGATATTTCTACTCACGACGAGGATGTCTTCACCTGCGAATCCTTATTCGCCACGATGACGAATGTCAATTTTGACCGAAAACGCTTTACCAAGTATGTCCGTGAGTGTATCGAGAAGCGAGATAATTTAAAAGCTAAAGTCAAGGAAGCTAGTCCCGAACCCGTCAAATGGGGAAGAGTGTCTGGGTATCATCCTGACTTTAATGAGAGTTTAGTCGAGCAGGGTCAAGATTTAGCATTAGGCTTCATTAGTGAATCGGCGCGTGATGTTGACATCTTCTCCCTGAAACTCACGGTTCTCTATGGAATTAAGGGCGCTGCTTCCTACACCTTTCATGCTCAAGAATTGGGACAGGAAGATGAGCAGGTGTATCACTTTATTCAAGAAGCCTTAGATGCGCTAAATCATCAAGATTTCACCTTGGATGATTGGGTGAATTTAGCCTTAAAGGTAGGAGAAATTAACCTGCGGGCGATGGAACTATTGGATGCGGGACATACCAATACTTATGGACATCCTACGCCAACTCCTGTTCCCCTCAATCCCCGAAAAGGCAAAGCTCTCCTGGTATCGGGACATGATATCAGACAACTGGAAGCCATCCTGAAACAGACGGCGGATACAGGGATTACGGTTTACACCCACGGCGAACTTTTACCCGCTCACGGTTATCCTTTACTTAAACAGAACTATCCTCATCTGTACGGGCATTATGGAACAGCTTGGCAGAATCAAACCAAAGAATTTGGTAAGTTTCCAGGGGCGATTATTGTCACTACCAATTGTTTGATGCCGCCTCATGACACCTATGATGAGAAACTGTTTACCATTGGTCCTGTTGGGTTTGCCGGCATCAACTATATTCCACCGGAGGAGGGTAACATCCCCGACTTTAGCCCAGCGATTCAAAAATCCTTAGATATGCCTGGGTTTGTGGAAGAGCAACCCCCGCGTCAGGTAATGGCAGGATTTGCCCGGAATGCGGTGTTAAATGTGGCGGATCAAGTGATTGATGGGGTTAAGCAAGGCAAAATTCGTCACTTCTTCTTAGTTGGCGGCTGTGATGGCGCGAAACCAGAGCGCAATTACTACACTGAATTTGTGGAAAAAGTACCGGAAGATTGTATTGTTCTCACCCTAGCTTGTGGTAAGTTCCGTTTCTTTGACCAACAGTTGGGAGAAATTGGTTCTCTACCTCGGTTGATGGATGTGGGACAATGTAATGATGCCTATTCCGCGATTCAAATTGCCTTAGGATTAGCGAAGGCGTTTGATATGGATGTGAATCAATTGCCTTTGTCGATGATTTTGTCGTGGTATGAACAGAAGGCGGTGGCTGTGTTGTTGACGTTGTTGTATTTGGGAATTAAGGATATTCGTTTGGGTCCCACGTTACCCGCGTTTATTTCTCCGAATGTTTTCAAATTGCTGTCGGAGAAGTATCAGTTGAAGGCGATTACTACACCCGATGAGGATTTGGCGGCTTGTTTGGGTTGAGTTAGTTAGGTGAGGGGGTGTGGCTTTTGTCGCGCCCCTTTTTACTTGGATGTTGGGTTTTGTGGTGTTAATTTAAAGTGGAGGGTTACCAATGGCAGGAGTTAACATATATAGAGGAATTATAGAGGAATTATTCTAAGGTACGCATTTCGATAATATCTTCTTCGGTAAATAATTGTGGTGAGCTTCACAGACTGCACCTCAATACTGAAACATTTTAGTAATTTTTCGAGATCTTAGGATAATTCAAATGACTGGTGGCTGTTTTGGACTCAACTCAAATGCCATCTGTGATCCATAAAAGCAAACATCAAACTCCACCAAGAAATTCATGCGCCCTAGCAGCAATGGCACATCATTAGATTGACTCCACGCAAAAACTAAGCGCACCGGAGAGAAAGACCATATTTTTGCAGATACCATCAAACCTCTCGCCTCGACAGGTGCTAAATTTCCAGCAAGTGTTACAGATGTCATCTGATCTTGCCAAACTGCTCCAAGGTGAACACCAACACTATAGGGTAGGACATTGACACTAGCACCAGTATCCACTAAGCCTGTAACTTCTACAGAAGCATTGCCGTGTGTAAGAGTAAGAGGCAAGAGTGGAACTAGATCGGTAATTCCAAAAGTATCCTGTGTTTCTGTGAAGGGGAAACGCTGCGAGTTAAGCATTAAGTAGGTGGACACAATTAAAGTTAGCAGTGGAGATTAGGGAACAGGGAACAGTAAGGGTTTGAGGCTTGTTTACATAACTTAATCTAGTTAAGTTGATTTCCACCAACCTACTTACTTATTCCCTTATCCTCTTCTAGCAACTCAGCGAGCTTGTGGGCAGCTTCATGTGAATTATACGGAGACCAAACAGTATAGGTTGCTCCGGGTTGCAAAAGCGCATCTTCCTCCTTGGCAAGCTCAAGGACTAAAAATTGCATAATCCTTAGTTTATCGGCGCGGGAGAGATTTTTTAGTGTCGGAAGAAGCTCTGTTACAGTCATATTAGTTAAATCTAGCCTATTTATTCCAATTTTAACTTTGTCGATCAACAGCATCCTGCGAGGAAACGCGATCGCGCACAATTTCAAGATGCCATTCACCGAACAGGTATCTGCTCCTTGCTTAACTGCTCGAATCCAGGTGGAAGAGCTAAAGGCTGAGAGATAGACATGGGTGACACGAACTAAGGGCTAGTCACCACCATAATAGCTTGGCAGACCGTCTACGGTGCGATTGGACAACTCCAGCATCTGAGACGCGATCGCACTTGCTTGTGTCAGGTATACCAATCGGTTAGGCTCATTGCTTATTGCCATTGCTTTCAATGTAACGACGTAGAACAGTATTAATGACTGTCTTGTATTCTTTATCTTGGGCTTTGAACCAAGCTATTACATCTGGGTCGATCTGAATCAGATGGCGTGCTTTATCTGCTGGAATTCGCAGTGTCGCGCCCTCAAAGAATTCATCTGTCAACGGTGGGATGTCAGAATAATCAATATCTTCATCAGACATTGATTCGAGTGCTTCCCAATTAGTACGTGAGGTATTGTTCAAATCGTTTTCGCTCATATCGATTTGCCTTTCGTGCTGAACGAATTTTCCATGCCCGTTCATCTTCTAGTTCGGCTAAAAGACGAGTCGCGATCGCATCTTGCTCTTCTTCTGGCAATTTCTCAAGCTGTGCAATAACCCGCTGAAGTAATTCAGTCATCTTTCCTAACTGTAGATAGTTTTCTACAAAGCATCATAGCAGTACGCTGTAAACGTCTGGTTAAAATGCTAACGACCGTGGCGCGATCACAAGAGAGCTACAGATAAAGTAGAGGTTAGATTTCCTGTCGTTTTCCCAACCTACGACGATCAGCGAACTAAACCATTGCAGAATCAGCAAGATGAGAAAGGTTATTCTCAAGGCTGAACTCAACTTGGAAATCTGTAGCTTTAACCTTGGGAATAACTTTGCCTTTATCTTTCACTAGCTCAACTATTCCATATCTTTCTAAAGTTTTTAGTGTTCTAGACAGGTTAGACTTCTTCCGATGGGTTAGCTCTTCAAGCTCTGAAATAGAACGTGGCTCGTGGTTAATGATTATTCTCAGCAAGTCTTGATTTTCATTACTCAAGACTTGGGCTAGCGACTTCATCGATTCAAACCATACTTTCGGTTCATCTTTTTGGGGCTTATATTCTCCTTTGGCAATCGCTATAGTTCTTTTGATGTAATTTTCTCTAGAGATAATCCCTATTTTCATAACCTTATTTTCCATGGAAATCACCTCTTATTTTGGAATAATAATGCGATTCACATCAGTCCAAAAATCTTCTAGTAGTTGACCTGCACTTTCAAACTCATAAGCTTCTACAACATTTCGTTTGTGTTTGTGATCCCAGACAGTTCGATTAGCCGTGTATTTATTCCCTTTACGCTTTATTCCATGTGCATTATCATATCCGATAATTCTTTCATTTCTACTGTTATGTAAAGTCAAACTATATTTGATGCCATGGGGTATATGCTCATTTGGAGCCACCTTCCGAGCTTCAAATTTCGTCCAATAGCCGTTTTCCATGGGGAAGATTTCCCCATCTAGGTCAAGTAACGTTTCAAGTCCGTAGTCCCTATCTTCTTGGCTCAAAATATACCTGTCTTTAATATTCTGTAGAGACAGTTATCATCAGATCATAACTTTATTATGTCTCCTTTGTCAATCAACCTCTATGAAGGGGAAACGCTGCAAGTTCGTGCTACAGTGCGATTGATTGGGCAAGTTCCAGCATCTGAGATGCGATCGCACTGGCTTGTGTCCGGTATATTAACTTAGCATTAAATGGCACGCTCAGATGAGGCTGGTGGGCATTGCCCACCCTACGGTAGATCAAAGGTTTCGGTGATACCTAAATGCTTAAGCCGTTCGGCATTTAAACTTTAATTTTAATCATGACGAAATCCTTGCCGTAGTGCGAGCATCTTGCTCGCTACATTGAGCATCTTGCTCGCTACTCATACCCAATTTAAATGCATAATAACTTACTCGGATAACCAGCCAAATACAGACGCCACACTTAGATTTAGTTCATTGGCAAAGGCGGGAACGGGAAGTTTCTGTTCGGGTTGATCAAACACCTCTAGTTTCTGTTGGGGGAGATAAACAAACACCGTTTGCTAATCTGGGTCAATTAACCAACCCATTTGAGTTCCATGATTAAGACAATGCAATATATTTTTGGTTACTTTAGTCTGACTTTGGTCAGGTGACAGAATCTCGATTGTCCAGTCAGGAGCAATGGGAAAGGTATTCGCAATTTCACCATTCGCGTCACGGGGAATTCTCTCCCAAGTAATTACGGATACATCAGGAACGATTGAGCGTCCACCAAATGTGCAACGTAGCTCTGAAAATGCTCGTGCAACCCGTCCAGGTTTAAGAATTACGTTGACAGTCGTAGAAAACTCCGTTTGAATTGTACTGTGCTTACCCTGTGGCATTGGCTTCTGAATGATTTGCCCATTAATATATTCACTAGCGGGTTTGGTTTCTGGTAGTTTCAGGAATTCTTCCAGAGTTATGGATCTCGATGGAGTCTGTACCATTGGGACTTCCTGGCGAAAGAAACTGAGGTATGTCTACCTGAATTGTACGCGATCGCGAGTGCTTATGACGAAGATAGCGTAACGACGAGCGTGCTATTAATTGGAATCTTGAGACTGTCCACATTGTTTACAATACGGTAAATACTTATAAGTCATACTGTGACAATTATGACATTCAGCGTATTGATAAAAACCACAGTGGGGACAGTAAGCATCATGAGTCGGAATTTTATTAGCACACCGGATACATCGTGATTTTTGCACTCGCCTAGCTGCTTGTACTTTTGGATTAAAGACAATTTTTTGGAAGAATTTGATAATGCCAAACCCAATCAGAGGAATTAGTAAGATATAAGCATAACTGACCAGAAAAACGAGTCCGCCTAAAAGGGTGCTGATGAGATCAACGATAACTTGAACGATTGCACCAAATTGCAAAAACTCAAATATCTTAAAAATTAATGGTATAAAAAATACGACTGACAAATGCCAGCTAATTAGGGCAATGAGTCCATATCCTTTTCGTTGAGCAAAATTGTAAACCGATAAAGAAAGGAAAATTAGCGGTAACAGAAAAAGCGATTGAAAGCTGAATTGGATGCTGGGATACCAAAAGGATGCCTGTTGGTAGTCATTTTCAACTGACTGAAATGTCCCATCATCCTTAAGCAAGTTGATAAAAGCTAAACTTTCAGGTTTCGCCGTTAGTTGATTTTTCAGTTCAGCAATTTCCTGTTTAAGCCTAGCAATATTGCGGTTATTTTGTTCGAGCTGCTGTTTGGCTTTCTCCGCCTCAACTAGATTAATCGATTGCTCACGAGGCTGACCTGCTATTTTTTCCAATAAAGTTGAATCATATTGCTCACGAATACGGCGATTCGTTTGTTCAAGTTCATTGATTTCTGTTTGTTTCTGATCAATCGCTGTTATAATTTGCTGATTTCCTGGATTATTGAGTTGATCTTTGTAACTGCCATACTCTAGGCAGGTTTGAGAAACAGTACCTAGACGTCCTACCGCCGCTTGTTGATAGGTTTGCTGGAAAGTAGATTGATAGTTTCTTGCAGAAATAACTGAGAACTGGATAATCTCATAATCTTTATCTGAAGTTGTTTGGGTTTGGTAATTTTTCCACTCAGAATAACAGGGATAAGCCTGGGAAGGGTTAATATACCATTGGCTAATATCATTTAGTCCGGTAAAAACATTGACTAAAATAAAAATATCAATCAAGATAATGACAATCAAACTTACCTTATTGAGGGGTTCATTGTTGATTGTCCTTGATCTTCTAAAAAACCGATTCAACAGACGGCGTAGTTGAGTAAGCATATTGTCTTTTCAAGAGTAGATTAATATGAGGGAAATAAGCTGTGAGTAAGCTGTCAATTTGATAACGAGGCAGACGGGGAAACGCAACGGCATTGATGTACACAAGTAGAGTATCGTCAGCTATGCTGATTACTCCCAGTAGTTCTCCCAATTATCTTGGAACGCCTGTTGTAGCTTTTTCATGTAAGCGTATGTTTTAATCTTCACCATCCACACCTGATTAGAACTACGATTACCTCCCTTACATACAACACCCTCAGCAACACTATACTTCCCTTGACGGACATCATCGATAAACTTGCCAGTGAGTTTGCCGCGATAAACAATTTTGGGGATGTTGAATTCACTGAAGTCACGGATAAATTGCTCAGGATGAATGATATCTTTATCAGTCTGGACATCAAAAAGTATAAGTTGTTTAGCCTCCTCTATTTTATGCATTCCAGCAAAAGAGCTAGATCCTAAAAATTCTGTAAATACTGTAATTTCCGGACAGAAATATTGAGGGTTATCTCGAAATAGGCTATCCAGAGAATTGGCAAAATCGTTCTGGAAAATCTCAGGTGCTTCCTCCAAGCCAGGATGATCAGCATTAAATTCAGCAATACCCATATCGTCCAAGTCAAATCTGTCTCGACGTGTGCCGAAAGCATACCAGCCAAGCTCAACCTCCCAAACCCAATGGAGATTAGTACCATCATATTTCTCAAAGGCGATACATCGCTCTAGAGAACAGTTTCTACTATCTGGGATTTTCGGATATACAAGCTTGACTCGTGACATGGCTATACATCCTGTCCTACAGAAGTCTAATTAATATATCATAATCCGACTTAGAGGACGCCTTTATAATTATCTCCTTTTGCGCTTGGTAGTAGATAATTTGGCAGCCGTACCTCTCCAGAGAATTAATAGAGGAATAGACGCCAAGCCTAATGGTATGACAAGCATAAAGGATTGCAAAATAATCGCATTAATCAGTATTAATAAAGCTGGTACTCCAAAGATGAACCAGCCGGAAATTAGTATCCACCAAGAGATTGTTCCCGCCGAGAGACTTCTAAAGGCTCGACCCCTGAGATAAATTTCTCCCATAGGATCATATCCAGAGGGAATTCGTTCCTGATAGGGAGGTGTTTGATCTGGGGGAACTTCGATAAAGAGTTTATCTTTATTGACTTCATCATCGTCAAAAAATGGGTTCGGATCGTTGGGGTTACTCATCTATCTGTGTAATTCGAGGTTACCTCAGTTCATTTTCAACCAACTAAACACCTGAGTTACGGTTACTGTCAGTTCAATTTCTGACAATACAGGTAAGGAATCTTCTCCCTGGAGGAGAACAGGTTGTTGCTGGGTTAGAAAGACTAAAATACTCAGATCATCAGGATCAATAAACCATCCTAAGCGACTCCCATACTGGAGACAGTGGAGAATATTGCCAATAACTTTATTCGGTTTTTGTTCCGGAGAAAGAATCTCTATCGTCCAATCGGGTGGCAGGTCAAAATTATCAGGAACGTCATGATTGACGGTAAAGGGTATGCGTCGCCACTGAAATACAGCAACATCGGGGACAATAGAACGTCCCCCGAAGCTACACCGTAATTCAGGAAAGGCATAAGCAATTTTGGCATCTTCAGCGGTTTGATTGATAGCTGCACAGAGTTTTCCTTGCAATCGGCTGTGTCTTCCTTTTGGCATTGGTTTCTGGATAATTTCTCCGTTGATATATTCCCTCGCTGGTTTCGTTTCTGGAAGTTGGAGAAACTCTGACAAGGTGATGGATTGGGTGGTTGCTGTCATTGTTTTGGAATCATAGGGTATGGAATAGGTTCTGAGTTTAGCCTAACTGATTTGGGCGACGCATAGGGTTAAATATCGAGCCAAATTCACAACTCAAGACAAGATCGTTAATGCTGCTGTATAGCGATAAAATTCATCCTTACCCTCCAGACACAAATTTGTCGGATTCCCAGTCAACCTCTGTACAACGACAGAATTCATTGCCGCATAAATCGGCGGTTAAGGAGTTATAGTGTTATGAAACGATGGATTGTGTTGATCATCGCAGGTTGTTTGGGTAGCGTAACGGCGTTAGAAATGGCTTTAGCTAATCTATCGCCAGACAAGAAGGGAAATGAGAATCACGTCTACGCTTTAACTCAAAACTCAACCCTTAAAGTTGATCAGGTTTGGGAGTTGATTGAAAATGCTCGTGCTTCAGCTAAGACAAACCAGTCAGATCAACCTATCAGACTTTTATCACAAGCCTTTGAACTGGCGCAAACTTTAGAGGAACAAACCACTCGCAATTCGCTTTTATTCACAATTATCGCTGAGTATGGTAAAATTGGCGCTTACTCAGACGCGATCGCACAACTCTCAACAATTAGTTACGATACACTTCTACCAGACAATCAAGGCTATTCTGTCCGAATGAAAGGGGAGGTATTATTGACTCAAGCTTATATCAATCAGCAAAAGTATGAGCAAGCCTTGTCCTATGCCCAGAACTTAGAACTTGATGCCGCTAAACATCGAGCATTGGTAAATATTATAACGGGATATGCCCATGAAGAACAATTTGAAACGGCAATTCCCCTGAGTCAAACCCTGGAAGCCGATAGCTATCAGCAATACCAGGCTCAATCTGCTATGTTGGCGGAATATATCCAGCGCCATGAATATGACGCTGCATTGGCTTATGTTCAGGGAATACCTAATAGTGATAATAAAGATAGCATCGCGCGATCGCTAGCTGAGGCGGCATGGCGTTCCGGACGCTATGATATTGCTTTAGAAAGTAGTCAAATCATTACCAATCTCTCCCTAAAAGTCACAATCTTAAGAAATTTAGCCCAAGCGCTGGTAGCCGTGGGACAACAGGAACAAGCCGCGTCAATCGTTTCCCAAGCCTTTGAAATGAGTAAAAAAAGCGAGGAGTTTTTAGTATTTGATTGGGTGAAAGATTTTCTGGCAACTGGACAGCAAAACCAAGTTAATACAATTCTGAATAATTTAACGGGAGCCAACGATTACCCAACCGCATACAATCGTTTTTTGCTGGCGAATGCTTATCTAAATCAGGGACAATATAGGGAGGCGTTTAAATATGCAAAACTGATTCCAGATCGGATATTATTACCTCTCGCCGAATACAAAGATCTTAAAGTTGAGCTATTTGAGTCCATTATTCAGCAAGCATTAGAAGCTGGACAATATGAGTTTGCTCAGGAGGTTGCGCTTACCCTAACCCATAAGGAAGACCAGGTAAAAACGTTACAAATAATTGCTCGTTGTGGAATAGAAATGGGTCAAACTAATCAAGCGGTTTTATCACTCAATCAAGCGCTTTCTATTGCCAAAACAATTGAATCAATTTCTGTGGTTCCAGAACGGAGTCTATTTTGGATTGAACCCAATGCTAGTCTTTTAATCCCCATTGCCGATGATTATATCGCTTTAGAACAAAAGGAAGCTGGACGTGAAACCCTAGCCTTAGCCATACAATCGGTGCAAAACTTTGAAAATCAATATGCTTTTGATATCCCCGTCTGGACAAAAAGTCAAGTCCTGCGCCAGATAGGGAAAAGGTATATGGAATTAGGGACTCCGGAGCCAGCCGCTAATCTGCTCGCAATCGCACTTGCCGATGTACCCAACCTAACCAGTAATCGTGACATTATCCAGGAATCTTTAGCCATTGCTACAGCTTATGCAGAAATAGGAAATCCTCAATTAGGACTTGAGATTATCGATAAAACTCTGCCCTTGGTAGAAACAGTCGAACGGAAATCCGAACAACTATCCCTGTTAATTACGATTGCCCATAAATTAATTCAGTGGGGAAATACAGCCAAAGGCGTTGAACTGTTAAATACGGCAAGTTCTGCCATGGATACATTGGAAAGCGATGCTGAAAAAATTCCATTAATGCTCTCCAAAATTGGAGTCTATCTCAACCTGGGAGAAGATGTTGAGCCGTTAACTCGCCAAACCTTGGACATGATTCTGGGGTTGAGTTCTGAGTATGAACAGTCCAATCATTTGACCAATTTAGCTACAGTCTTGGCTCAGGATAAATCCCAGAACCTGGCGCCCAAGATTATGGCAAGGGTTCCGAATCAACTGGATAAAACCCGCCTGCTTTTAACCCTGACTCAAACATCTGCGGCGCAAGGCAATCTATCTCTCGCCTCTGAACAACTCAGCCAAGCTTTAACGGTTGCTAATACCCTTGACGAACAACAGCGAGATGAGTTACTCACGAATACAGCAGCATCTCTGGCAAATTTAAATGAGTTGCATCAAAGTTATCGGGATGAAACCTGGCGCTATAATTTGGCGACAGATATTGCTCAAGGGATTACCAATCCTGAAACAAAAGCGACATTTTTAATTAAACTTGCGCTAAATTATGCTAATGTAAGTGATAGTTTAGCCGCCGAGAAAACCCTAACGGCTGCACTGGAAGCGGCTAAGAAAATTGAGCAACCCCAACAATGGCAGACTCAACTTTGGCAAACGATGGATGTAGCATTAAGTCAGAAACGCTATGATTTTATCGAACAGGTAGCGAATGGACTAGGGGATGCCATCTATAAAACTAGCCTCCTGCGACAACTGGCTCAAAAATATGCGATCGCCGGAAATCAACCTAAAGCCCTAGACACCTTATCCCAAGCCAGACAGATAGCCTCTACCATTGAGAACGAACAGACCCGACAACAAGCCCTAGCCGGGATTATCCAGCAACAAGGGGGATGGTAGGACATAGATGATCAGGCATTAAACCAACGCCGAGGAGGGGATGGTAGGGGCACCATCCTTGCGCCCAGAAAATAGCTATGCCGATTCTAAAGGATCTGGAATTAGACCTGCCATATCTGTAAGGATGATATATATTTGTATGCCAAAAACAAGGGGCAGATATAAGTGATTGATATTCTGTGGCTCCTGGTCTGTTCTGGCTTGGTATTCCTGATGCAACCCGGGTTTATGTGCCTAGAGTCAGGGCTGACGCGATCAAAAAATAGTATCAATGTTGCTATTAAAAACTTAGCTGACTTGGGCATATCTATCGCCTTATTTTGGGCGTTCGGATATGCTTTTATGTTTGGTACCTCCGTGCTAGGGTGGGTTGGCTCAACTCATTTCTTCGTTCACGTTGAAGCTACACCCCGGCTAGCGGCGTTCTTTTTGTTCCAAGCCATGTTTTGTAGCACCGCCACTACGATTGTCTCCGGGGCGGTAGCGGAACGGATGAAGTTTCGGGCTTATCTAATCTTAGCGGGTTTGGTGTCTGGTCTGATTTATCCCCTGTTTGGACATTGGGCGTGGAACGGGATTGATTTAGATGTATCCGTGGGGTGGTTGGAACAATTAGGCTTTGTGGATTTTGCGGGGTCTACAGTGGTTCACAGTTTGGGGGGCTGGGTATCCCTCGCCAGTTTGATGATTATCGGATCACGCACCGGGCGATTTCCGGATCATCTACCACCGCGAAAAATCCACGGTTCTAATTTACCCCTTTCGGTGTTAGGTGCCATGTTACTGTGGATTGGCTGGTTGGGGTTCAATGGGGGCAGCACATTGACTTTAAATGAGCAAGTCCCTAGTATTATTGTGCATACCGTGCTGGCGGGTATTGCCGGAATGATGGCAGCGGGAATGGTGAGTTGGTATCAGTGTCAACTTCCGGAAGTCGAATCCCTCATCAATGGTTCCTTAGCTGGATTAGTCTCGATTACCGCCTGTTGCCATGTTGTCACATCTCCCGCATCCGTGATTATTGGGGCGGTTGCAGGGATTATTGCCACCTTGATGTCGAGGGGGTTGGAACGGTGGCGAATTGATGATGCGGTAGATGCTATACCTGTGCATCTGGGTGGAGGAATTTGGGGAACATTAGCTGTCGCATTGTTTGGTCAACCGGAATTAGTGAATACGGGGTTGAGTCCAGTGCTACAGCTTGGTGTACAGGGAATCGGAATTCTCAGTTGTGGGATTTGGGCATTTGGTTTAACCTATCTCCTATTATTCATCACCAATCGTTTTTTCCCAATGCGGGTGAGTATTGAGGCGGAACAGATTGGTTTAAATGTGTCCGAACATCGCGCCAAAACTGAGATTTATGACCTGTTTCAGGTCATGGAAGCCCAAGCCCAGACCCAAGATTTAAGCTTACGAGTGCCTGTCGAACCGTTTACCCAAGTCGGTCAAATTGCCCAGCGTTATAACCAGGTGATGGATGCCTTAGAAGATGCTTTAACGCGCACCGATGCCATTGTGAAAACGGCAATGGATGCGATTATTACCTTCACCAAACCTCAACTCAAAATTGTTACCGCTAATCCGAGTGCGAAAGAGATATTTGGGTATTCTATCAACGAATTTACGGGTATGGACATTCATCAGCTATTGGATTGGTCAACACCCGTAGCCGATGAGACGGATAGGGGAATGGAACGGTTATTAAAAGTGGGCAGACATGAGATTGTTGGCTGTCGGGTTGATGGGTCTCGCTTTCCTCTAGAAGCGACGGTTGTGGAGACGAAATCGGGTCAATATTGCTTTTATACGGGTACATTGCGCGACATCTCCGAACGCAAACAAGCCCAAGCCGATTTGTTTCGGGCAAATCAGGAAATTACCACGCTCAATGAACGTCTCAAGGCAGAAAATTTGCGGTTGAGTGCTGAACTTGAAGTCACTCGTCGCTTGCAACAGATGCTGCTTCCAAAAGAGGCAGAATTGAATCAAATTACTGACTTAGAGATTTCTGGATTTATGGAATCGGCAACGGAAGTGGGTGGAGATTATTATGATATCTTACCCTATCGCGATCGCGTCCAAATTAGTATTGGTGATGTGACGGGACATGGCTTAGAAAGCGGGGTATTAAGCTTAATGGTACAAACCGCCGTCCGCACCCTATTAGAAAGTAACCAAACTGACCCCAAGCAATTTTTAGATATCCTCAATCGCACCATTTATCAAAACATCCAGCGGATGAACTCCGACAAAAACCTCACCTTGGCTTTGTTGGACTATCAAAAAGGTATCCTAAATTTGAGCGGACAACATGAAGAGATCATTGTCGTGCGGACTGGAGGTCATATTGAGCGAATTGATACTATTGATCTAGGGTTTCCCATTGGTTTAGATGCTGATATCGCTGATTTCGTGGCACATATTCAAGTCCAGTTAAATCCGGGAGATAGTGTTGTCCTCTACACCGATGGGATTCCAGAGGCAGAAAATGCCCAAGGGATACCATACGGCATCGAACGCTTGTGTCTGATTCTCAGTCAGAATTGGCAACAATCCGCTGCTGAAATTCGGCAAGCCGTTATTGATGACCTACGCCAGCATATTCAAGCACAGCAACTTTATGATGATATCACCTTACTCGTGATTAAACAAAGAAAAATTTTTGAAGTTTAATTGCCTATTGCCTATTGCCTATTGCCTGTTCCCTGTTCCCTGTTCCCTGTTCCCTAACCAATGACAAACAACCCATGGTTTTCAATCCGTTCTGCCCTAAATAATCGCGTTTTTCCTTATTTTGCCTCCTTCTTAACGGTAGTTATCCTGCTAACCGTAGTTTGGGGTTTTGAACGCGCTGAACACCAACGGTTTTCCGAACAACAACGTTCGGATGTTCTCAATCAACTGAGTGCAGCGAGAGCCCGCTTGGAAGCCGCCCTAAACCAGCGACTTTTTCTCACACGAGGTTTATTGGCGTATGTGTCCACGATTAACCCGGACATTACCCAAAATGAATTTGAGCGTCTCTCCAGCGTCCTCGTCGAAGATCAACAAAGGATTGAATTCTTAGCCCTGTATAAAGATAATATCGTTAGTCATCTCTATCCCTTAGCCGGAAATGAAGACGCGATTGGCTTTAATCCGATGACGATTCCGGAAGAACGAGACGCCATTGAGAGAGCCATTCAAAGTCGCCAAACTGTTTTTGCCGGTCCGTTGCAGTTAGAACCTAAAAAAAATTGGGGATTTATTAGTCGTACCCCGATATTTCTCACCCCCCCAGATCAACCCCCCCAAAGTGGTCGCTACTGGGGTCTAGTTGGTATTGGTTTTGACCGGAACACATTATTTAAAGACGCCGAATTACTCAATCCATCCAACCAAATCCAATATGCGATTCGTGGCAAAGATGGGTTGGGTGAAACGGGAGACTTATTTTTCGGCGATGCTAGTATTTTCCAACAAAATCCCGTCAGTTTAGAGGTAACGTTACCCAACGGAACATGGCAATTAGCGGCGATTCCTGTCAACGGATGGGCATCAACTGCACCTATTTCCAAATGGTTGTGGATAGGGGGCGGATTATCAGCACTATTAGCTGGAGTGTTAGTTTATATCTTAGTCAGTGAGCCAGTTCGACTGCAAAAAGCGGTTCAACGAGCGACTATCGCATTGCGCCGGAGTCAAGATGCCCTCCAACATGCCAATGAAGAATTAGAAACGAGAGTGGAGAAACGCACGGCTCAATTGGCTCAAGCGAATCAGGAAATTACCCTGCTCAATAGTCGTTTGAAAGCCGAAAATCTGCGCCTGAGTGCTGAAGTTGAGGTAACTCGTCGTCTGCAACAGATGATGTTACCTAAACAGGAGGAACTGAACCAGATTGCTGAATTAGACATCGCTGGCTTTATGGAACCCGCTACTGAAGTTGGTGGTGACTATTATGATGTCCTGCAAAATAATGGTCATGTCACTATTGGTATTGGCGATGTCACGGGACATGGGTTAGAAAGTGGCGTCTTGATGATTATGGTACAAACGGCGGTGAGAACGTTATTGGAAGGAGTGAAAACGGATTCAAAGCAATTTTTAAGTGTCCTGAATCGAACGATTTATCATAATATCCAGCGAATGAAATCTGAGAAAAATCTCACTCTCTCCCTCCTGGACTATCACCAAGATAAACTGCGCTTGAGTGGACAACATGAAGAAATGATTGTCGTGCGTTCGGGTGGTAAAATTGAGCGAGTTGATACCATTGATTTAGGCTTTCCCATTGGTCTAGTCGCCGATATTGCCGATTTTGTCGCCGATGCGGAAATCCAGTTACATCCTGGCGATGTGGTGGTTCTCTACACCGATGGAATTCCCGAAGCTGAAAATCCCCAAGGCGCACAGTATGGGATTGAACGTCTGTGTCAAATTCTCAGTGACAACTGGCGACAGTCAGCCCAGGAAATTCGCCAAGCCGTGATTGAGGATGTGCGGCGTCATATTGGGACACAAAAGGTTTATGATGATATAACGCTGTTAGTGATTAAACCCAAACCATCCTTGCTGCGCGATCGCTCCGGCGTCGCACCAATTCAACAGGATAGTTAGGGAATAGGGAACTGGGAAAAAGATTACGCCTGACGTTTACAAGTTATGATTGTTTTCTTTGGCACTCCTCAAACAGACTACCGACAAACGCGATATGACTCAGATCTTTGGAGATTTCAACGAACAGCTACCTCCCAGTGAGGAATACCTGGTTATCCAATTTTCACCCAGCTCAATTCCGTTAAAGCATCGCTGGCGGAATAATGGGTTATCCGCAGATTTCATGGCTGACTATGTGGTAACATTTTTTCCGACTGACCAAGAGGATACGAATGCTACAGCTCAACAAGTCGAGATTAAGAGTGCTGTGAGTTACATTGCCAATGAGCTGTTAGAGAACGCCATGAAGTTTAACGAGGATACCTCACCGCACGCCATTAGTATCGCCTTACACCTGTATAACGACAGCTTAGTCTTCTTAACTAAAAACACGGTTCCTCCTCAAATTCTGGATAATTTTCAGGCATATCTCCAGAAATTGACGACATCAGACCCCCAAGAGTTGTATATTCATCAGTTAGAACAAAATGCAGCAGACGAAACCAGCACGGCTTCTCGCTTAGGATTTTTAACCATGATCAATGACTACATGGCAACCCTCGGCTGGAAGTTTGAAACCCTGGCAAAGACGCCACCGATTACCACCGTCACCACCATGGTGCGATTGATGGTATAGTATTTCTTTCATCTTATATACAAAACCCTATAGTTTAGGGTTTAGGGTTCATTGTGTTGAACCACTCTATTAGACATCTCCGATAATTCATCTGAAACCATTGTCAAACAGTGGTTAAATCTTAATTTCTAGAGATGTTTATAAGTAAGTTTGTTTATTTAATCAGCTTTTGAGAACGCCATAATTTTGTCAAGGATGGGAAAAATGGAAGTTAAAAGTGATACGTATAGTGTATTGTATGATAAAGAAAATTCAACCGTTTATTGGAAAGGTTCCCTAAGGCTAAGTGGTACCGAAGAATATGCACCAATTATAGACTTACTCGATCAAGCCATAGAGAGTCAGCCCTCTATCCTGACACTTAACTTACGAGATATGCAATTTCTCAACAGTTCGGGAATTAGCATGTTGTCGAAATTTGCGATTAAAGTTAGACAGAAAAAGACGATTAAAATGATTGTAAAAGGTTCTCAGAACATTCCTTGGCAAGGTAAATCGTTAAAAAACTTGCAGCGACTTATGCCAAGTTTAACGCTAGAAGTCGAGTAGGGGCGCAAAGCTTGCGCCCGGATTCAGGAGTATTGAGATTTTTTTCAATCTCGTAGGGTGGGTTAGGCGGGAATTGAATTCAGGCGATAATCCTGCAATGAACTATCCGCCGTAACCCACCGATATTCAGGCGGGAAATATTTTAATGGAAGTTATCGCGTTTGAAAAATGTTTTGAACCATCGCCTTATCTAAACTTGCCGCCACTTGATCCAATTCAGTAATCTCACCAGCACTTAACTGCCATCCCAGCGCACCAATATTCTCCTGTGCCTGTTTCATCGTCTTTGCACCAGGAATAGGCAAAGTGCCTTTACAAATACACCAATTAATCGCCACTTGCGCCATAGTTTTCTCTTTGGAGGAAGCGATTTCTTGTAAACATCCTAAAAGCGGCTGGATTCCGGGTAATAACTGCTTAAATAACAAACGGCGTAACCCTTTCGGGAATGGATCTTTCTCAGAATACTTTCCCGTCAGTAGTCCTAACGCCAGAGGACTATAGGCAATCAGTTGAATTCCCAGTTGATCACAAACGTCTTTGATACCCAATTCGGTAACAGGATAAGTAGACAAGAGTGAATACTGGACTTGTAACGTAGCAATCGGAACCCCTCGCTCTTTAAACTTAGGATAAATTTCTTGAAGTCGTTTGGGTCCATAATTAGAGAGTCCAACTCCCTTCACCAGTCCTTTTTCGTAGAGATCAGCCAAACCATCCAAAAGCCATTCTTCTTGCCACGGTGCATAATTGGCAGTAGACCAATGCATCTGTGCCAAATCGACATTTCGTCCCAATCGTCGCGCCGAGGCTTGACAGGCTGATACCATTGAGCCGCGCGTTAATCGCCAGGGATAGGCGGCTAGCTTCGTGGCAATGCAAATGTTCTCTTGGTTTATACCAGAATAGTCGCTAGAGAATCGTCCCAGGAGTTGCTCACTGCGTCCATTTAATCTGCCTGTTCCATAGGAATCACCCGTATCAAATAAGGTGACGCCATTACTGACACACAGATTAAAGACAGCTTGCAACTCCTCATCCATGCTTTCGTCGTACCCCCAGAGTAGTCGATTTCCCCACGCCCACGTTCCGCAGCCCATGATAGGAAGGGAGAGTTTTTGGCTAGTCTGCATAATCCTACAGAATGTCATTGAACGCACCCCACTCAAATCGAAGATTCTAAGTGGGGATTCTTATGCTAGGCTTCAATCTGTGAAATCTGTGTGATCACCAATATGAAGCAGGACGTAAGCAGCAAGCCTAGATATGAGCCTTTCTGCCTAGACTTGCTGATGTCTTAGGTAACGGTTTAGAACAAATCGCAAAATTCTGCCTTCAAATCCCGCTCCATCAATGCTTCTACAGCCTCTTGGGGCGTAATTTTATGGTTGAGTAGGCGATAAACTTGCCGACAGATGGGGATGGGGATCTGCTCGCGATTGGCAATTTTAACCAGTACATTGGCTGTGTTTACCCCTTCGGCGGTACTTTGTAATTCTTCGAGAATTTGCTCCAATTTTTTCCCCTGGGCTAAACCGTAACCGACGCGATAATTACGGCTGAGTACACTACTGCAAGTCGCTAGCATATCGCCCAAACCTGATAATCCGAAGAAGGTTTCCGTTTGTCCGCCTAAGTGAGTCCCCACCCGAAGGATTTCAGTTAACGCACGGGTAATTAGGGCAGATTTGGCGTTGGTACCCAATTTTAGACCATCACAAACCCCAACCGCGATCGCAATCACGTTTTTCAGCGTTCCTCCCAGTTCGGTGCCAAGGGGATCTGGACTGGTGTACACTCGGAAGAGACTGGAGGAAAATACCGTTTGCACTTCCTCAGCGGCTGCCATATCTGTACTCGACACCACTGTGGCGGCGGGGAGTTCTTGTTCAATTTCTTTGGATAGATTGGGACCCGAAAGTACCACAATCGGATGGTTGGGAAAGTCGGCTTCCCAAATTTGCGACGGGGTACGAGTTGTCTCTGGGTCTAATCCCTTGGTGGCGGTAATAATTGTCACATAATCCGGCAAACCAATCTCTTGAATCTTAGCCGCCGTCGTCGCCACCCCTTTCATCGGAATCGCGGAGACTAGCATATCAATGTCCGCTAATACCTCTTCTAGAGATTCTTCGCTGCTGCGAGACCACAGTCGAACTTGATGATTCTTATGTCTGGCAATTGTTGCCAACGCTTTACCCCAAGCACCAGCGCCGAGAATGGCGAGGGTGGCTTCTGGCGCAGGTCTCCGATGGGAGTGTGCATGAGCTTGATTGGTTTGTGAGGTTGTATCAGCTTGAGATGAGCTGGATTGAGAATTTGAGAGATTGCTCACCATAGATCTTATATTTTGAACTCAATAATTTTGGTCAAGTTAAGGGTCAAAGGCAAAAGAAGATGATGAGTTCTTTTGCCTTTGCTGATGTGATTAACTCACTGGTTGTGTTTCTTTCTGAGTCGCCATCACGTAATCTGGAATACAATTGGCTTCCATGAAAGCGCGATAGTCCTCAACTTGGCGATCGCACTCCGCCGAACTCCAGCCGCCATATCGAGACAGGGTGTCCGTCAAAACGGGTAGAATATCAAAGCCATAGTTGGTATGCATGGCTAGGCTAGTCCGGCGACGGGCAATATCTACCAACGTCCGCGCAAATTCCGACTGCACCGCATAGATAATCTGGGCTTTAATATCGGGCAATTTGGGGGTAATCGCTTGTGCCAATTCCGGTTCTTCGTCGGTTAAGGCTAAAATATCCAACGCCTTAGCACCATAGATGTCAAACAGGTGATGGATTGTCGCCAAGGGTAATGTGGTGCGATAGTCTTGCAGCGCTTTTTCTAGACGCGGATCACTGGGTAAAATGGCTCCCGGCAAGGGTTTCTTGTCGGTGGGACAAGGGGGGGCAGATCGTCCCAACTTGCGATAAACTTTATTCACCATTTCCTCACCCACTTGGCGATAGGTGGTGATTTTGCCACCAATGAGAGAAATCAGATTACTCACACCCTCTGGGGTATGGTCATAGAGAATATGGCTGCGGGTGACACTTCCCGGTTTCTTACCCTCTGCATTGGGTAAAGGACGCACCCCAGCATAAGTAAACTTCACATCTTGGCGGGACAATTGGGCAGTGGGCAGAATTAGATTAGTTTCGGTGAGTAAATAATCAATTTCCTCGTTGTCTGCCTTAATTGAGTCAAGAGGACCTTGATGTCGCAAATCAGTCGTGCCAATCAGATACATGCCCAACCACGGCACAATAAAAAACGGACGACCATCCGTTTTGGCTTCTACATACAAGGTTGTTTCCGGTGCGCCAGGGAAGGGAGGGACAATGATGTGACTTCCCTTGGTTGGACCAAGTTTTTTCTTCTCACCGATGGGCGCTGATTGTCCATTTTTCACCCCAGACTGACAAACCTTATCCACCCAGGGACCGGCTGTATTTACAACCACGGCGCGATCGCTCCCTTGGACGGTGAATTCTTCGCCAGTTAAGACATCTTTACAGGTAACGCTGGTGATGCGACCCTCTTGGCGCTGTAATTGGGTAACTTCGGTATAATTGAGAACCGTTGCTCCCGCAAGTTCCGCACAGATAATATTCTCTAATGCCAAACGCTCCGCATACGCCACCTGACCGTCATAATATTGCGCTCCACCGACTAAACCATCGGGATCGATATGGCGAAATAGCTGCTTAAACTTCTGTTTGGGCAGCATCCGATGGGACGGTACAGTTTTCTCAAAGCTCAAGATATCATAGAGCAGCATCCCGGCTTGAATTTTCCAATAGGGACGAGAGCGATCGCTGTAGATCGGAATCGTCAGCATTAGGGGCTTGACTAAGTGGGGGGCTGTATGCAGGAGAATTTCTCGCTCCCGTAACGATTCCCGCACTAGGGCAAATTCAAAATATTCTAAGTAGCGCAAGCCACCGTGAACTAATCGCGTTGACCAACTGGTTGTACCGCCGCAGAAGTCAGCCTTCTCCAGCAAAATCGTTTTAATACCTCGCAGAGCCGCGTCTCTGACGACGCCAGCACCGTTAATGCCACCTCCAATGACAATTAAATCGTAGGTTTGGCTCTGGATGGTTTGAATATCACGCATGATCCAGTTTGAGTAACATCTAACTTCCACAGTAGTCGCGACGGCGGCAAATTAGTAATCGATAGGGGAGTTGACACTCCCCTGTCTCGCATACGCGGGGATTCTTCCGTCACAGGGAGGCAGAGTTTTACATCTTCCAGGATGGAACCTTTACCCTCAGAAAGCTTAACTTAAGTCAAAAACTCAACACTTTCTCCCGCTCCCCTGCACCCAGACGTGCCACGGCACGTCTGGAACATCAGCTTAAACAGCTACTGCTTCCTGTTGCGTCGCTGTCTGATGTTTGGTTTTCTCAAACATTTCAAACAAGTGATCTGCCCAGCACTGAATATCGTATTTGGTTACGATGTCATACATTTTCGCCATCCGTTCCTTTTGCTCCTCAGGAGACATAGCCAGCGCTTGCTCAATCGATTCATCCATGCGATCGATTGAGTAAGGGTTGGTCAAAATGGCATCCGGGAGTTCGACGGCTGCACCGACAAATTCGGAGAGGACTAATACACCTTCTTTTTTCTCGTGAGTGATGATATATTCCTTCGCTACTAGGTTTAAACCATCTCTCAAGGGCGTTGTCCAGCAGATATCGGCGGCTTTGTAGTAACAGAGCAGATCCGGTAAGGGAACGGGTTGGGTATAGAGCATAATCGGTAGCCAATCTAAGTTCCCATACCGCCCGTTAATTTTTCCAGCTAACTGCTCAATCTGGGTTTGGGCAGTTTTGTAAACCCGCATTCCAGACGCTGACGCCACACAGGTAACCAGCATGTTAATTTTGCCATGCAAGTCG
Organism: Coleofasciculus sp. E2-BRE-01; assembly: GCF_040221695.1. Taxonomy (NCBI): domain Bacteria; kingdom Bacillati; phylum Cyanobacteriota; class Cyanophyceae; order Coleofasciculales; family Coleofasciculaceae; genus Coleofasciculus; species Coleofasciculus sp. E2-BRE-01. Next base: position 29,935 of record NZ_JAVKEA010000253.1, read on the forward strand.
GGACGACGCGCTAACAGGCGTCCATAAGCTTCTAGCTTCTCACGAGTGCCTTTCACATAGTCCACTCGTCCGGCTGAGATAATTAACTTGCGATCGCCCAAGCTTTCCTTAATTTCCTCAAACCGTTTTTGAGTTTCTGGCTTATGCAGGATAGAGAGAATTTGTTGGGGATTGGCTCCAACCGGGAAGGGATCGATGTTAACTAACTGATCCTTGTATCGTAGCTGGGTGGTCATTTCTGGCTCAGCCAATGCGATTCCCGTTGGGGTAATATGCTCAGGTACGGGTTCTTTCTTGACAATTTCCACCGGGCGTAGGCTGCGAGCCACATTGACGAAATTCTCTGAATAGCGTGGAATATGAAAGCCGACGATATCGCAGCAGAGTAAACTATCGGTAATTTCTTCCCGCCAGGGTAAGATATTGAAAATATCTACAGAGGGGAAGGGAGTGTGATGGAAGAAAGCAATCCGAGCATTCGGCTTTAGCTGCCGGATGTAGTAGGGCACTAACCATAGATTGTAGTCATGCACCCAAATTAGAGCATCATCTGCCGCTTCGTCACAGGCGGCTTCGGCAAATAGGCGGTTAATCGTGTGAAAGTTTTCCCAATCTGAGGTTTCGTAAGTGAAGTGATAGGGAAATGAATGCAGAATGGGCCAAAATGCTTCTTTCGAGGTGATGTGATAGAAATGCTTGACTTGATCTGCAGAGAGGGGAATCCGGCGAACGTTGTAGTTTGCTTCACCTTCCACAACAATCCGCTGTTCAAAGTTAGCTTTCTGTTTAGCATTCACCTGTTTCCAAGCAATCCAGGTGCCTTGATTGACGCCTGCAAAGAAGCTTTTCAGGGTCGGCACAATCCCATTGGGGCTTTTCTTTGCCCGATAATGCACTTTGCCATTTTCCACGATCTCATCATAAGGTTCGCGGTGATAAAGGATAACGAGTGATGATTTCATGCAACTACCTCCAGGTGTTTACCATTAAAATTGGTACAATTCCCGATCCCAATGCAACTTGGATGGGAAAATAATTTGATAGCTTCGATGGATTTAGGGTTGTCGAGTGTCCACAGTTATGATTTTCCCTTTTGACTTCCTACTTACTTTAATGAGTATCTACTCAAAAATGACTCAATCGTTGGCTGGAAAACCCAGTCAGTCAATAGTCTCCTGATGGGAAGTCAAGATTGAACGCATTATATCAAGTCCGGTGAATTGCCCATAATAACAATGCTTTAACCGCAAGGGTTTCGGGCTTTTTTATTAAGGGTGATGGGTCCGGACATCATATTACCCGTGTTACTTATATTACCAACAATGATGTTTTTGAAGGTTGCAATAGATAAGGTCAGGGTTGTAATATCTGAGCGCTGTAGCATTGCCGATATTGGTTTAACCCAGGCTGTTGCTGATTGCAATCCCCTAAAATCCACCGATTTAGAGCGATGGCAACTCGTTGAAACAGATTGGAAGTCATTATTAGATCGAAAATACTCTCAACAGTCTAGTTTTGATGACAAAACCGCCCATGTACGGACTAAGTTGGCTATGCCATCAAATCCTAGAGGAATTGTGTTCAACCTCGATTAGTATTTGCCGTACTCAGTACTCTGCCCATAGGACTAACGCCATAGCAGGTTGGCAAGAGTTTACTTGAGCCAAAGCTAACAACAAAACTGGGATACCTCAGAATTCAACAATAGTCTGACATCCAGTGGACAAGGATTCATCCCTTACACTCTGGTTATGGATGATATCTGCCACCGGCAGGTTTCCTTATCGAGCAGCTATCTGTAGCTACTATACTATAAAAGTATAAAAAAGTGTAAATTTTAGTAAAATTTAGCAGAATACTTCGTCCCACATTGTTAGCGATGCAGGGAGATGGGGAAGATGAGGTAGATGGGGAAGATGAGGTAGATGGGGAAGATGAGGTAGATGGGGAAGCAAATGACGAATGACAAATGACGAATGACAAATGACGAATGACAAATGACAAATGACAAATGACAAATGACAAATGACAAATGACAAATGACAAATGACGAATGACAATTAAACTATCCCCGATCGCAACGCCACCACCGCCGCTTGTACCCGGTCATCTACCGAAAGTTTGTTCATGATCCCGCGCACATGGGTTTTAACGGTATTGGCGCTGAGGTAGAGTTTAGCGGCAATCTCTGGATTACTATTGCCTTCTACGATCAGTTTTAAGACTTCTAGCTCCCGTTGTGACAAATTGGAAACATTGCCTGTGGGAGAAGGGGGAGACAGATGCTTGAGAACTTGACGACCAATTTGAGGATCGAGGTACGTTGCACCTTCAGCCGCCGCTGCGATCGCCTGGAGTAATCGTTCTACACTTGATCCTTTAATACAGTAGGCATCAGCACCGCTGGAGAGTGAGGCAATAATTTCGCGATCGGTGGTATGAGAGGTTAGGATGACCACTCTCACCTCAGGGAGTTGGGCTTTAATTTGCTGAGTAGCAGCAATCCCATCTAAACGGGGCAAACCAATATCCATGACCACGATATCAGGTTTGAGTTGTTTGGTTATTTCAATGCCCATGTAGCCATCTTCAGCTTGTCCCACCAGTTCAAGCTGGGGGTTAGTGGATAAGGATTGTTCTAAGCCAAGCTGCATCATGGGATCATCTTCCACAATCACAACTCGCAGGGGTGTGGAACTTGTTGGGGAATTAGTCGGGGAGGAAAGTTCTGAAGACATGGTTCATACCCAAGTAAGGCAGTAATGCGATCGCACTTCCGTATTTTACAAAGAAAGGATGTGTTCTTTTAGATGGATAGCCGGATGCGATCGCGCCAAACATCCCGCAATCCCCTAACCGTTGCTACATCAACCTTTTTGCAAGGCGGCAAATCGGAGCATATTTTCTTGAATTAAGAAAGAGTTTATTGTCGGTGATGCCGAGACTGATAGAGAAGACAGCGCAACTACCCATTTTTTATGGATGCGGATTTGGATCTATTGGTTCTCATCGGGTAGTGGGAGACGATACTGACGAGCAATGTAATAGAAAAAGCGATAGTAATCAGCAAATTGTTCGCTCTCACAGCGTCCCTGCCAGTTGTAGCTTACATTTTCCTGGGTCAGGGTTAGGGTCATCACACTGATATCAGAGTCAACGTCTACCTGAAGTTTACCCGTTTCACCTTGTTCAGTGAGGAAATTCTGAGCTTGAGATGGATTGAGTGGTTGGGATGTACTCTCAGGTGATGGGGTTCCGAGTTGGGCAAATTCTGCCCATCCCCTAATCTCACAGTTGGTATTCTCAGGATCACGAAAGGCTCGACCATCAAGATTGTCGGGTATGGGAAAGGGTATCCAATTGTTGGGATAGAGGAACTCAAAGTTAAAGCGGGGGTTGCGGTAGGTGTTCCAGCTTTCTGGCAAATCCACATTAGTAACCTGGCAGCTTAAGAGCAAAACAGCCAGTGGCGCGATTCGAGCAATGAATTTCCAGGTCATTTGTTTTTAGTCATTCGTCCTTTGTCATTCATTCGTCCTTTGTTCATGCATGGTTCATTGTTAATCCTCTTGCCCATCTCCCCTATCTCCCTCATCTCCCTCATCTTCCCCATCTTCCCCATCTCCCCTGCACCTCCACACCCTGGATTTATCCGCCTGATCGGGCATCAGAACCGGATAATGTAAAGAAATATTACAAAATTGCCGTCATGCTGGCTTAAGGTATTGACAGCCAGTGAAAATGCGGATAATCTGACATACATACCCGGGTAAAACGATTGAAAATAATATGCAAGACAAGCAAAAAGTTACGTTGTATCTCCCACCAGGACTTCATCGCCAGCTCAAAATCCGAGCAGCCGTTGACTCAGACTCAATGTCGGCGATGGTCGAGAGAGCAATCGTATTCTATCTACACCACCCGGAAGTGGTAGACGAGGTAGAAGCATCCTACGGGAATACTCATCGGGTATACAATTGCCCGGAATGTTCTAGCTCAGTTGTTATTCAAGATGGAGATATGGTTGCCCTAAAAAATCAGCCCAGCCTTCTGGATGATGAACTGCCTGTCGAGAAAGTGCGAGAAGAAGTTAAATCCCGTACCGATTCTCAGGGCGAAGAGGAACTTGTTCCTTGTTGATAGTGTTACAAAAACAGCTAACTGCGAGAGTTCTATTAATGATGTTTGGGCAGTGGTTGTGCCGTCTCTAAGTAGGTCGATAGTCATGCAAGAAGAGATAAGTATTCTCATTCAAGCTCAATACCCTCTAATCTACCTGGTGACGTCAGAGGAAGAGCGGACAGAACGGGCAATAGCCATGATTGCTCAAAATAAGAATCAGCAACGGCGCGTATTTGTGTGGACTGTCACCCATGGGATTGTGGAGTATGGTCAATCACGCCACATCACCCAGCACAATACAGTCTCTCCAGAAGCAGCTGTTCAATGGGTTATTCAACAAAAAGAACCTGGTATCTATATATTTAAGGATCTACATCCATTTATTGATTCTCCAGCAACAACCCGATGGCTGCGGGATGCGATCGCGAGCTTCAAGGCGGCTCAGAAGACGATTGTACTCATGTCTCCCATGCAGCAGGTGCCGATCGAGTTAGAGAAGGAAGTGGTGGTTATTGACTACCCCTTACCGGATTTAACCGAACTCAACCAAGTGCTGTCTCAGCAATTGGAAAAAACCAAAGGGCGTCGCACCACCACGGAAACGCGGGAGAAACTCCTGAAAGCCGCATTGGGTTTGACGCGAGACGAAGCGGAGAAAGTGTATCGCAAAGCCCAAGTCAAAGCTGGGCGTCTCACGGAAGCAGAAGTCGATATTGTGCTTTCTGAGAAAAAACAGCTCATTCGCCGCAATGGTATTTTAGAGTATATTGAAGAGGATGAAACCATTGATGCCATTGGTGGTTTAGAAGAGCTGAAGCGATGGCTGAAACAGCGATCGGGCGCTTTCACTGAACGGGCAAGAGAGTATGGTTTACCCCAACCCAAAGGGATGCTGATTTTGGGAGTACCTGGCTGCGGAAAATCTCTCATTGCCAAAACAACCTCTCGCCTTTGGGGACTACCGCTATTGCGGTTAGATATGGGTCGGGTGTATGATGGTTCTATGGTTGGTCGCTCAGAAGCCAACTTGAGAAATGCCCTAAAAACAGCAGAATCGATTTCACCCGCCATCCTTTTCATTGATGAGCTGGACAAGTCTTTTGCGGGAAGCAGCGGCTCGGCTGACTCCGATGGTGGCACCTCTAGCCGCATCTTTGGTTCCTTCCTAACCTGGATGCAAGAGAAAACATCGCCTGTCTTTGTCATGGCGACAGCTAACCGAGTGGAACGGTTACCGGGAGAGTTTCTCCGCAAAGGTCGATTTGACGAAATATTCTTTGTTGACTTACCGAATAAAGAAGAGCGTCAGCAAATATTTAAGATTCATCTGAGTAAGCGGCGTCGAGATATAGAGCGCTTTGATATCGAACAGTTGGCGACAATTTGTGACGGTTTTTCCGGTGCAGAAATTGAGCAAGCCCTCATCGCTGCAATGTACGAGGCATTTGCACAAGACCGGGAATTCACCCAACTGGATATTATAGCGGCGATTAAAGCCACGCTGCCGCTTTCTCGGACAATGACTGAGCAGGTCACAGCCCTGAGGGACTGGGCAAGACAGAGAGCTAGACCTGCTGCAGCCTCCGTTGCTGAATATCAGCGAATGGAGTTCTAAAAGGCTTTCTCCTGCTCCCAACAGGAGGAAAGGCTAGCAAAACTTTGCTAGCAGTTTCAAAAGACGCCGCAATTTAACAGCGGCAGACCCAAGAAAAAAGCTACGTTGTCGTTTGTTTTCTATCTCTACTGGAGGAAATCTAAAATGTCTCACTTTAGCACTCTGCGTACCAAGATCACCGATGCCGAAATCTTAAAGGCTTCTTTGAGCGATCTAGGTATTTCCGTTAAAACGGAAGCTGATGTGCGCGGCTACAACGGTCAACGTGTTCGTTCGGACATCGTTGCTGTTCTCGAAGGCGAGTATGACCTCGGTTGGTCTCGCAATGGCGATGGTTCCTTTGACCTGATCGCTGACCTGTGGGGTGTTGCTAAAAAGCACAACCAAACCGAACTGATCAACTCGATCAACCAGAAGTATGCCGTTAACAAGACCTTAGCAGAGGTCAAGCAACGTGGCTTACAAAATGCCAACGTTAAACTGGTGGTACAAAAATAGTCCATCAAGGCGTTCCCAAGCTTACGGGTTAACCAATTTATTTGGGGTTGACCCGTTTTTTCAAAAGGTTATAGAACAAAGGTTCTAGTCTTTTCCATAACATAATAACGGCGGGAAAACCTCTCATCCAGGGAGTTTCTCCGCCGTATTTTTGTATGGGCTTGGTTTTTGCGATCGCGTTCCGAACTGCGGTAGCCTTTTATTGGTGAGGAGAAGCACGCAGAGGATCGATAATCATGGTAAACTCAGTAATCCGAGTATTAGCTCGTGTCGTCGCGCATCCGGGGAAGGAAGACAAACTCAAAGCACTGCTGTTAGAAATCGTTGAAGCGACGCGCAAGGAACCCGGTTGTATCACTTACGAGTTATTACAAAGTCAGCAATCCCCACGGAGTTTGCCTTTGTCGCAGAATGGGAAAGTGAGCAAGCGTGGAGGCTACATTTGGACTCGGCTCACATTCAGCAAGCGTTTTTAGAAGGCGAAGAGTTGTTCGCTTCACCGCCAGATATTCGTCATTATGTCTTGTTAGCTTAATCGTTCTGATTCGGGTAGGGAATGATTGATTAAGTTATACAGTAGAAAAAAACTGGGTGATCAGGATACCAAATCTCTACTGTTCTCTACTGTATATTGATTTACAAGAAAACGTATGTTTGAAGATAATTTCAGATCTTCTGAAGAGGCAAACTATAGTAAACTTGACGAACTGTTAGCAGCAGGGCAGTGGCGAGAAGCAGACCAGGAAACGTTTATGATTATCTTGGAAATTACGGGTGCGGATAAACGCGGCTATTTAACGAATCAAGATATTCAGCAATTTCCTTGTCAGGAACTTCGGGCGATTGATCAACTGTGGGTTAAGTATAGCAGTGGTAAATTAGGTTTCAGTGTTCAGCAGCGGATTTATGAGCAATCAGGAAAGGATTTGATGGCATTTGCTGATCGGATTGGCTGGCGGGTGTCTAATCGGTGGCAAAGTTACAATGAGCTGATATTTAATCAGAATGCACCGATAGGACATCTTCCTGGCGGTGGAATCGTGGGATGGTTGGCGTGGGGAGACCTTCGTGATGATTTGTTTGCTCGTGTTAATGCGTGCAATCTTTAGTATAAATGTCACTATCCAAGCTAGATCCCCGACTTCTTTAAGAAGTCGGGGATCTGTGTACCTCACTTACGAATGGAAGTTCTGACTAATGCACATCAGTGTATATAACACTCAAACTTTTCCTATACCGCCGCTGTTTTATTCTCCACCGATACCTTAACCTGCGCCATAATTTCCTCCATCTGACTCACTAATTTCTTCGCCTCTTCTAGATTTTCCTGGTGGGCGTGATCATTGAGTTGACATGCTAAATCTGACATCGATTCCACCGCCACCGAAGCACTAGAACCCTTGAGTTGATGCGCTTTGTTTGCCAAAATTACCCAGTCTTTATCCGCCAATGCTTGCTGGACTTGGGTGAGAAACGTTGACCCATCATTAATAAATCCTTTGACTAATTCCAACTGAAACTCTGGATCACCGCCAGAAATCTCTGACAAGGCACTCCAATCCACGGGATCTGTAGTCGCTTCAGCCGTATTTTGGCTGTCCATCTGTTTGCTGGATTTTGCCTTATTTTCCTTGACCACCAACGACCATCGCTGTAACATGACTTTCAGTTCTTTCACCATTACTGGTTTACTCAGATAGTCATCCATTCCCGCCGCGATACATTTATCGCGATCGCCTGGCATCGCATAAGCGGTCATGCCAATTACAATCGTATGGTGGTCTGTACCTTCTCGTTGCCGTAAAGTTTGCGTGGCTTGATAGCCGTCCATCACCGGCATCTGACAATCCATTAACACAATGTCATAGTCATTCTCTGCCAATTTTTCCAGGGCTTTTTCACCATTTTCCGCAGAATCCCACTGATGACCCAGGAGGCGGACTTGATGCTGGACTAATTTCAGGTTAATTGGCGTATCTTCCACTAACAAAAGAGTTAGCGACTGCTGTGGTTCTGTTTCCGCTTTCAATTTCGATGTCTTTGCTGCTAACTCAGCAACCTCTTGTTGAAAATCCCATCCTTTGCTGGGGAGTTCCTCTTTCAGCGAGGTGGTATTTAGGTCGATATGTCCTTTTAGTTGCTCAAGGAGTTTCTCTAACTCTCCAATTAGTTTAGCGCTACTCTCGGCATTTTTTGTTCTCGCCTCATGTCGCAGTTGTTCCGCCACATCGGGCATGGTTTGCACGGCGACGGAGGAACTGGCACCTTTGAGTTGGTGGGCTTTATTGGTAACCATAACCCAGTCTTTATTCGCTAATGCCTGTTTTGCTTGGTTAATAAAACTTGCGCCTTCTTTAATAAAGCCTTGGACTAACTCTAGTTGAAATCCTGGATCACCTTCGGAGATTTCCTTGAGACGCTTCCAATCCACAACATTAGAGAGTAGACTACTCGTGGATTGAGCCGGAGAGGGACGTTCGGGTTTGGGGGAGACGCCTTTGACCACGGATGACCATCGTTCTAATACGGGTGCTAAGTTTTTCACCATGACTGGCTTACTGAGATAGTCATCCATTCCTGCAGCTAGACATTTTTCGCGATCGCCTTGCATGGCGTAGGCGGTCATGCCAATTACAATGGTATGGCGGTCTGTGCCTTCTCGTTCGCGTAAGGTTCGGACGGCTTGGTAGCCATCCATCACGGGCATCTGACAATCCATTAACACGATGTCATAGTCATTTTTGGCGATTTTGTCAAGGGCTTCTTGACCATTTTCCGCTGACTCCGACTCATGACCCAAGAGTTGCACCTGATGGCGTACCAATTTCAGGTTAATTGGTGTATCTTCCACCAGGAGAATTTTTAGGCAAGTGGTTTGGGGTACAGGTTGAGAGGGGTCAGGAATAGCCGATTGGGTACTGAACAGGGTGGCGGGAATCTCAGCCGCCAGAATTTTCTGTAACGATTCCAGCAATTGAGATTCTTTTACGGGTTTAACTAAATAATCGGCAAACCCGCTTTTCAGCAAGGGTTGGGCGGAATCCCCGGCGTGCATCGAGGTCATTAGGACTAACTTGGTTTTTGCCCAATCCGGTTCGGCGAGAATCAACCGTCCTAGGGTTGACCCATCGATTTTGGGCATTTTCATATCCAGTAGCGCCACATCATAGGGTTTACCCGCTTCGGCAGAGGCTTGCATGGCATTGAGGGCAATAATACCATTATCCGCCTCATCGACTTCCATTCCCCTGGCTTCTAACTGATACTTGACAATTTGGCGATTAATTGGGCGGTCATCGACGATTAATACCCGTTTTCCTTGCAGGGATTCCGGGGAGATTGGTAAATTACTAAAGATGCGATCGCTCTCATTCTCCTCAGTACCCACCGCTACTTTCCCAAAGGTAATTGTAAACCAGAACGTCGAACCCACACCCAGTTGACTCTCGACGCCAATCTCACCCCCCATCATTTCTACCAGTTGCTTACAGATGGCTAACCCTAAACCTGTTCCCCCATATTTGCGGGTGGTCGAGGAATCGACTTGGGAGAAGGCTTGGAAGAGTTTTCGTTGATCCTCTGGGTTAATTCCAATCCCTGTATCCCGCACGGCCAATCGCAGTTGAATCTTGTCCTGATCTGGCAATTCCTGATGCACCGACACCCGAATTACCACTTCGCCAGATTCGGTAAACTTAATCGAATTACTCACCAAGTTTGCACAAATTTGGCGCAAACGACCCACATCTCCGATGAGTCGTCGCGGTACATCCGTATCCACTAACAAGGCTAATTCTAAATCCTTGGCTTCGGCTTGGGGAGAACACAAATCTAAGACATCTTCCAACGACCGATTAATGTTCAACTCATCAACATCGAGGCGCATTTCTCCGGCTTCGAGTTTGGAGAAGTCGAGAATATCATTAATTACACCCAGTAAATGTTCACCACTGACTTGCAATGTTTTGACAAAATCCAGTTGGCGGGGATTAAGATCCGTGGTTAACAGCAATTCACTCATTCCCAACACGCCATTCATCGGTGTGCGGATTTCATGGCTCATATTTGCCAAGAATTGAGCTTTTGCCCGGGCGGCTTCGACGGCGGCTTCCCGCGCTTCTACTAATTTATTTTCATACTCTTTTCGTTCAGTCACATCCCGGTTCACCCCAATCGCGGCGATGGGTCTACCTAGGTCATCCCGCAACGGCACAACCACGGTTTCACAAACCCCTTTATTGCCATCTTTTCGGATAAATTCAATCTCCCGCGTCCAGCGTCCTTCATGGAGTAAACTATCCAGCATTTGTTGCGTTAGGGCGGTGGCTTCATCGGGTTGATAAACCATGCCACAGGTTTGACCTAATACTTCGGTTTTCTCATAGCCAAAAATACGTTCTGCTGCTGGGTTCCAGTCCAGGATATGACCCTTTAAATCGGTGACAATAACACCATCATAAATGGTTTCAAACATTAATGCTTGACGGCGCAATGCCTCATCTGCCCGCTTGCGAGCCGAAATGTCTTGAACTAAGCAAACAATTCCCTGAATCCTGTCGGCAGAATTCTTCATCACTGAGGCGGTAACAGATACGGGAACAGAAGTACCTGTTTTCGTAAAGAAGGTGGTTTCGTATCGACCTAGGAATCCACTTTGTTGCGAATCATTTGCCTGTAAATGAGCTAAAAAGTTATCTTCTTTAAAGAAACGCTCTAAGGGTTGATCTCGCAGTTCTTTGGGAGAATAACCGGATAGAAATAATGTGGCTTCATTAAAGCTTTCAACTCTAATATTTTTATTCAGGACAATGAGTCCATCACTCAACGAACTGATAATATTATCGAGATAGGATTTAGATACCGTCGTTTCTTGGAGCTGTTTACTCATCTGGTTAAAGGTATCGGCTAAGACACTTAGCTCGTCCTTGGTTTGCACCTCAACATAGGTATCGAAGTCCCCTTCACCAATTTTTGCGGCAGCTTCTTTGAGTTTAACAATCGGCTTGGTGACGCGATCGGCTAAAACGATACCGAAAATAATTGATACGGCGACAACTCCAGTAATTGCTGTGAGGTTAATAATCAGTGAGTAGGTTGAACTGCGATTTGCGGTTTGATTTTCTTCGTCTAGAGTATTCGTGTGAAAGGTAATGGCTTGATCAACAACGGCTAAAAATTGGTCTTCCGCATTCTCTAATGCTTGCCGTTTTGCCAAAATATCAGTGCGTCGGAAGTTGGTGTCATCCAACGATAAAATTTCCTGGCTTATTTCTGCCAAGAGCAATTTACTGACCTTTAATTCCCGATAAAAACTTTGCGCTTGAGATGTGTTAGCAAAGGACTGAAATTCGGCTAAATAGCGATCCAGAGCCGCAACGGATTGTTGAAAGTCAACTTTGGCTTGCTTTTCTGGTTCCTCCTCTTCAGATGTTGGCGAGGTGGTGGTCGATTTTCCTTCGATCACAGCATAACTATAGGCTTTATTGGTTAACCGTAAGGAGGCTGCCTTAATCTGATTTAATGCCACCAGTTGACGGGTAGTACCCTCGGTAATTCGATTAAAATTATCATCAACGTTTTTCTTCGTTTGAATTGTAATAATTCCCAAAACAGCGACCAGCGATGCCACCCCTAGAAAGCCTGAGATAAATTTGGTCTTCAGTTTCATAGCCGTCTCCCGTCACTATTTTATCCTTCGGATATTTATCAGAACATTCCGGATCATCAGGTGGCACAGTCTGACAAAATTTTGGCAGAAGATTAATGTCACCTGAATGGGACGTTCTCTTATACTGTAGCCGACACAGATGCAGACGAAAAGAGGAAAATTTTTGAATAAAAATTAAGTAAAGGATTGGTGAATTTTTATTTGTGCCGATTAAAATTATTGTCTTTGGGTCGAGGCGGGTTTAGCGACAAGATTAAGATACTTAGTCATTTTTCATTTATCATTTGTCATACTCGCTTCCCTTGGGCAGCAAGCTAAATCTTGTGTAAGGGTTTGAGGGATATTTACATAACTTCATGGAGTTGGGTTGATTGCCACCAATCTACTTAGGTAGAGATTGTCTCAAAAGCGAGTTTTGGAAAATAATCCTATTGGAGGAATTGACAGATGCAGTGGTTTTCCTTTAGACTTACTTCATAATGGGAAAATGTGCCGACCTATAGGGTCTAATTTCCGATTCTGATCTCATCAGGAATCAGGTTAATTGTCTGAACTTTTTTGAGCGAAAGTATTGTATTGGTGAAAATAAGCCTCAACCAACTCAAGAGACGGACGCGATC
>NZ_JAVKEA010000254.1:0-8294 GCF_040221695.1 Coleofasciculus sp. E2-BRE-01
CGTACAGAATTCGGTTCGGTCAAACTAACTTCTAAAAGCCGAAACGCCCTATTTTTCGTTCTCACTCTTCCTTGTCTACTGGTCTACCTGTCTACCTTGTCTTACCTCAACCCCAATCTTAAAAAACCTACCCTTGTGAGCTCTCCCCCAGCCCCTCTCCCACCGGGGGAGAGGAGAGCAAGAGGGCATAGTTTTAATTGACACAGATTGTTGCTTTTGGTGTAAGCTTTTTCGTCGAGGGGATCTAAGTTGAGCTAGCCACTGTTATTGGCTACAACAAGTATTAATAATGTATGACGCGGACTGATAAGTGTGGGCAAAGCAGGGATTATTTATAACGACTACAAACCTGTAGCTTGTCGGGTTGCTGAGGAGTTACAAGAGCAACTCACGACGGCGGGTTGGGAGGTTTATATGGCAACGGGGGTTGGCGGACTTTTAGGCTATTCCCGCCCTGAGTCTCCAGTCTGTCATACACCCATAGACAAGCTAGCAGCGCCGGGGTTTGATGAAAAGATGGCGTTTGCGATCGTTCTGGGGGGAGATGGTACGGTGATGGCGGCGTTTCGCCAAGTGGCGCCCTTCGGAATTCCTTTGCTGGCGGTGAATACGGGTCACATGGGATTTCTGACTGAATTGTACCTGAATCAACTTCCCCAGGCGATGGAAAAGGTGATGGCGGGGGAGTATGAGATTGAAGAACGAACCATGCTGTTGGTGCAGGTGGTGCGGGATCAGTGTATCTGGTGGGAAGCCTTGTGTTTGAATGAGATGGTTTTGCACCGGGAACCGTTGACCTGTATGTGCCATTTTGAGGTGAAAATTGGACGGCATTCGTCGGTGGATATTGCGGCTGATGGGGTGATTATCTCGACACCGACGGGTTCGACGGCGTATTCCCTGAGTGCGGGGGGAACGGTGGTAACGCCTGGGGTTCCGGTGTTGCAGTTGATGCCGATTTGTCCTCATTCTTTGGCGTCGCGGGCGTTAGTGTTTGCGGATACGGAAAAAGTGCAGGTGTTTCCGGCGATGCCGACTCAGTTGGTGATGGTGGTGGATGGAAATGCGGGTTGTTATGTGTTACCAGAGGATCAGGTGCATGTGGCGCGATCGCCTTATTCGGCGCGATTTATTCGTTTGCAACCGCCGGAGTTTTTCCGGGTGTTGCGTGAGAAGTTGGGTTGGGGATTACCTCACATTGCTAAACCGACATCGGTGGAGTTACCTTAGGGGCTGCTAAATAAGTGTTGTAGTGGGGGGAAGAGGCAAGGTTAAACCGCTTTGAGATAACTTCATTTTCTTTGCCTGATGCGACAACCAGTAGGTGTTTTTTTCGGGGAGTCAAAATTTGAGGCTGTATTCCTTATTGAGTCAGAGATACAGCCTTTTTTGCGGATGAGGAGGTTGTCGCAATGGCTCAAAAGCTTATTCAGAAAGGGTTTGAGACTTTTTTGTAGGCAGGGGTTGTCAAAAGTGAGGGCTGAAATGCTATAGTTAGAGGAGGTTGTCGCAATCGAACCTTGAAAACCAAATACAGTAAGCGTTTCAGTGGTCGGCAGTCGAAATCCTCTATAATCCCTATCAGGGATTGAAACATATAGGGTTTCCCCTTCAAGTCGCAATAAGAGAAGTCGAAATCCTCTATAATCCCTATCAGGGATTGAAACGACGGTAGATGTAGGAGAACTGACAATTTCCTTGGTCGAAATCCTCTATAATCCCTATCAGGGATTGAAACTTGCTGTAAATGCTTCAATGCTTGTGTATCCAGACGTCGAAATCCTCTATAATCCCTATCAGGGATTGAAACCTAGAGCTTTGGATGTGATTGGAACACGTAGCTGTGGTCGAAATCCTCTATAATCCCTATCAGGGATTGAAACCGGCTCTACATCACCCTGCGATGAATTAAGTGATGTCGAAATCCTCTATAATCCCTATCAGGGATTGAAACGTGTATCGATCTCCTTAAATCTTCCGAGTGACCACGTCGAAATCCTCTATAATCCCTATCAGGGATTGAAACTTCTCATAGTAATGGTTGATAATATCTCCGTCTGAGGTCGAAATCCTCTATAATCCCTATCAGGGATTGAAACGAGGGAAACCTCCTTTTTTTAAATGACGTAGGCGTCGAAATCCTCTATAATCCCTATCAGGGATTGAAACAATGCAACAACTAAGGCAGCGAGAGCAAGCCCATGTCGAAATCCTCTATAATCCCTATCAGGGATTGAAACGTATCAATCGAGACAATCCGGGAATCAACAGATGTCGAAATCCTCTATAATCCCTATCAGGGATTGAAACGAATTGATAATCCCCGGCAGTCTTTGGAATTTAACTGATCAGCGATAACCAAAACCGAATACCATGTCCCCACTACTTGACAAAACAACTGATCAACGCATTGTTCATCAGGGAACCTGGGAACAGTTTAAGTGTATTCAAATAGGTTTTGAGGGTTCTTCTGGAGTGCGCCTCTCTTATTATGAAGGGATGATCGAGATTCTCATGCCGGGACAGGATCATGAAACATTTGCTCGTATTATTAGTTACTTAATCACCACGTTTCTGGTTGAACAGGGAATCTTTTTTAAGCCTACAGGGGCGATGACTCAGGAAAAACCCGGCGTTGTTTCCGCCCAAGCTGACGAGTCTTTTTGTATCGGAAGTGTTAAGCAGATTCCCGATTTGTCGATTGAAATCGTTTTCACCAGTGGAGATATCAGTAAGTTAGAACGCTATCAAGCGTTGGGCGTTTTAGAGGTTTGGTTTTGGCAAGATGGATTACTGAAGCTTTATCATCTTGGAGATGGTGGTTATCAATCCATTGAACGCAGCCAGCTACCTGGATTGAGTGAACTTGATATTGACTGGCTGAGACAGTGTATTTTGATGGCGGAGACTGATGCAGGGGAAGCGATTCGGGCATTTCAACGCGGGATTTAGCGAGTCAGGTGGGCAATGCCCACCCTACTTGTCTAAGCTGTAATGTATTTAAATTGGGTATTAGTAGCGAGCAAGATGCAAAGCCTGCGGCATGGCTTCGCTTAACGCACTACAAGGATTGTGCCATTATTGATATTAAGGTTTAAATGCCGAACAGCTTATAATCCCCATCAGGGATTGAAACTCGGACATTAAGAAACATGGAGATAGCGCGATCGCTCAGTTAGAAGACTCTCCTGATTCAATCGCCTGTTGTAGCATAGCTTTGTGGAGTGCAGGGGATGGAGTGTCAAGGGATTCGAGGTTACTGGCTAACAATTGCTCGACTGTAGCCGCCCATAAACTAGAGAGAACATGACGCCAAGCCTGAAGCTGTGCTGAATGTCCGTCTTGCTTGCACCATTGTGCGATCGCATAAGATAGATTTTCTATTTTATCGGGTAACGGTTTGATTAATTCAGCCAAGTTAGCCAAATCTTGAGCAGAGAAAAGCTCTCGTTGATGATTTAACAGTTCCATAAAAGCTGCAACATTCTGTTCAGCGAATGACTGTGCTGCTGGTTGAACAACTTTGAGAGGCAAATCTAACCCTTCAGCAATCATCTCCACACTCAAACCCAACTGCATCATCCGAGGGATGGCTTCTAACTTGGCTTTGAGTTGACCTTCTTGTCTGCCTTCATCTAAGCCTTCTTGTTTGGCTTCCTGATAAACTTTGGTTTGTTTGAGTTCACTTAACCCTAACATGGTTTCTATCTCCTTTGGCTTTCCATCGCACCGTTGACAACGGCTACTATGCCACCCTCTCTGGTGCAAAATTCCTATCAGGATTATCTTGACTAATTTTGAGAAATATGCCTAAACCGAGAAAGAACAGCGCGATCGCACAATGTTCAATCTACATCAGGGATTAAAATAGTTAAATCATACTGATTACAAGTCGCGATTAACTCATCGATAATACGCGATCGCACGGAGTTAGGGGCGATGATTTGACAGTCTTTGCCATATTGCTTCACCTCCCGCAGAAACCAAAACGTACTCGATACGTTTCTCACTACCCGCCGCACTCGTGGCTGATCCGATAACCAATCATTTTCCTGATCCTCGCGTCTGGCTTGATAGGCAAAAGCTAACCCTTTAAATAGGTGCATTTCCACCTCAATCTGATCCAAACTGCGTCGCCATTGTCCCTTAATCGGCGTTATCGCTGCATCTTGAATCCGATCCAATCGCAAACTCCAGTTATGCTGTAACTCCGGAATATCGTGGTTCCCCTCCGTCTCTTCACACCAGCAATCTAGGTACTGACGTTTTTCGTGGAGATTGATTCTCCCATGGCGAATCGTAAACTGCCATAAACGCCCTGGGGCATCTTGATAGGATAACTCAAAGGGATGCTGGCGGCGAAGATAGCGGTCAATCTCTAACCGCCAAGGTGGGGGTAAATTATCGACAAACCCTTCAATTTTGCGGCGTAGGGGAATCGAGAGTTCGCTGCGTTCGAGTAATAATTCTGCCACAATCCGCGCTTGTTCCATCTCGCCAATATCGGTTAACGCGCCAATTGCCCGATCTAACGCCTGGATGCGACTCTCTGCCCAATCATTATTCGGTAATACCAATAACTGACGACGGGCGATCGCTTCCACCAATTTGGAGATATTCGCACGTTCTCCCCATAAGATACCTAATTCTAGCGCGATCGCTTCCAGTTCGGCTTTGTCTCGTGCAGATAGGGAGAGGGTGATCGACTGACCTTTACGACTCATCAAATTTATACGGACACTTTATCCGGATAGTGTGGCTCATTTTCTATTTTGAGTGTCATCATGGGAAATAACAAGACGTTACGGACACTGTTTTAAGGATATGTCCGAGTATCAAATTACGCTCAAACCCATCTATTCTTGTCCGGCTGAAAAAGTACCCGAAGGGATCACCTTACCCAAAGGCTGGTCATCCCTGTCTGGACATCAAGTGGAAACCTTAGCGGCAATACGGAACCCAGAGATTGATGTTATTTTCAACACCGCCATGACTGGTGATGGGAAAAGTTTAGCCGCTTATTTAGAGGTTCTGCAAGGGAACAGTTATGCCATCGGACTCTATCCTACCAATGAACTTGCCCGTGATCAAGAACTCCAGATTCGGGGCTATATTGACAACTTCCAGCCTGGGAATGACCCCCGTGTTGTCCGACTTTCCGGGGCAGACTTAGAACAGTACGCCGAAAATGAAGGATTACGAAAAAGCGCCGCGATCGCCTCTCGTAGCGGTCAGGCGGAGGTGTTACTCACCAATCCCGATATTTTCCATTATTTACATCGTGGGGCGTATTTGGTAAAGGGGGATAGTCCGGATCGGTTATGGGGGCGGATTGATAAGGATTTTGACTTATTTATATTTGATGAATTCCACGTCTTTAATCCGCCCCAGGTTGCCAGTATTATCAATACCCTGTTGCTGATTCGCTGTACCAATCGCCGCAAAAAATTCCTATTTCTTTCGGCGACACCAGAACCGCCGTTAATTGAGCGATTGCAAACCGCAGGGTTTCGGGTCAAGCTAATTAACAATACCTATCAGTTTCCCGATACCGTAGCCGCCTGTCAAGAGTTAGAACAGCAGCATTGGCGGCAAGTTTCTCGGTCAATTACGCTCAAGTTTATCCCCCTCGACCCTTCCTTTAACGCCTCGGAAACCTGGATAGTCAACCAGTTAGCGTTAATTTTGGCTCAGTTTCAGCAGCATCCAGGGAGTAAAGGGGCGATAATTCTCAATTCCATTGCCGCTGTGAAGCGACTGGTGCCTTTTTTGCGGGAACAGTTGCAGCCTGTGGGGTTAACGGTGGGAGAAAATACGGGATTATCGGGAAGCAGAGAAAAAGCGCGATCGCTGGCGGCAGATTTAGTCGTTGGTACGAGTACGATTGATGTGGGGGTGGATTTTAAGATTAATTTCTTGATTTTTGAGTCTGCTGATGCGGGGAACTTTATTCAACGGTTGGGGCGGTTAGGACGCCATCAGGGGTATGACCAAAATGGTAAATTTGTCAAGTTTAAAACCTTTACCGCTTATGCCTTAGTCCCCAACTTTTTAGTCGAACGCTTGTTTACTGGGGAAGTACCACTATTATGCCCCACTGGAGACTATGATCGCTCGTTTTTGCATCAAACCATTGTCGAAAATTATCGCCAGATTAACGACTTTCGCGGCTATTATTCCCGTTGGGGGGCAGTTCAGTCCTGTTTCTTAGCGTATCAGTTACGCGATCGCACAATTCAGTCTCAGTATGCCCAGAGTCGGGAGAGGTTTCAGCAACTCAGCGAAGCCGTGTTTAATACTAAGTTGAATCGAGTGGCAGGGCGGATTCGGGGATGGGCGCAAGACTGGCAACAGTTATCGGGAAAGAAAGGTAATCCCATCGCTGAAGATGCGGCAAGTTTTCGGGGCGTGAGTTCCTTACAATGTGGACTCTATGACATCACCGAAGACAATCCCGTTGACCGATTTAAAACCTACAACCTACCGGGAATTCTGAGTAACTTAGAAATTGAATGGTGGACAAAAGCCGGATTTATACGGACACTTCAGCAGACAGCCACCGACACCAGACAACCGATTGCCAAGGGGAGGTTTGAATACTGTCTGGGATTTATGAAATTGCACGCCTATCGGGAGGAACGATTAAATTGGCGGTTTACCTATCCGGGAGACTTACAATCGATTGCAGAGGCGTTTAAGGTGCAGGTACTCACTGGGATTCAAGTTTGGCAACCGGATAACCCGTGGGTGGGTGCGATTAACCAACGGTTGCAAAAGCAGGGATTAGTCAGTTATGTCTTGCGGCATTCCGTGGTGGAAGTGAGGCGACGGTTACGCTTACCGATGCACTTTCAGATCTATCCCATCAGTGACCAGTATAGTGTACACGAAGCAACAGCCCCTTATGCGATCGCGATCGGACAATCAGCGTTATTACTGGATACCTTAGCCTATCAATTTCAGAGTCAGGGAGGTGAGATATGGATTGCGTAAGGTTCGTTCGTAGTTGCGCTTTAGCGCCATCAACGCCAAAGCGATGACGACAAACTCGGCGCGTTAAAACAATCGGCGCTATTCCTGAATACCTTAATTCAACTTCATTTACTCTCAAAATGCAGCAAAATCAACCCACAATACAACAACTCAAGGAACTATCGTCCCAACTTCCAGAAAAACTTCCTTACTTAAAAATGCTCATTCTATTTGGTTCGAGGGCGACAGGAGAAACCCATGATGATAGTGATTGGGATTTTGCCACCCTCTATGATCCAAATCTCCGCCAGTCTCATATTGCCGACAATGCCTTTAAGGGGTTTGAAGTTCCCTTAATTCTGGATCAAATTTTTGGCATTAACAGCGATATCATTGATGTCGTTGAACTGAATACCTGTCCGTGGCTGCTGGCTCATTTTATCGCCCGTGATGGCATCCTCATTTATGAAAAAGACGCAGGAGGATTTGAGTATTTTCGTTTGACATCCTTGAGAAGTGAATCAGAATTAAAACAGTTTCGCCAAGACCAACGTCAGCTTATTGATATGGAATTACAAAAGTGGGGTGTATGACTAACCTAGATACTGAAGTTATTTTAGTGAGACTTCGGTTAATCGCTAAATATCGAAATGCTTTAGAAGAGTTTCGGTCGATCAGCCTCAATGAATACTTAGCTAATTTTCGACAACAACTTATCGTGGAAAGGCTTTTGCAGTTAATGGTTGAAGCCGCGACGGATATTAACAAATATATTTTGGTACGATGCTATCAAATTAGCACAGTCAAATACACGGATGCATTTATCGAAGCTGGACGCCAAGGTATTATTACTGCCGAACCAAAAAGCTTTAATTCAATATTCACTGTATATCAAACAAATTACAAATTATATCAATTCACTAGAGTCGGAGGTCAACAATGAATGAGCAAACAACTCTTGGAAGAATCACAGTTAATCCACAAATTTTTGGTGGGAAGCCAATTATTCGGGGTCGTCGTTTAGCCGTTGAACACATTCTCGGAATGCTGACAGCAGGCGATACCATCGAGACGTTGTTAGCCAGTTATTCATGGTTAGAACCGGAAGATGTACACGCTTGTTTACTCTATGCGCGTGGGTTCATTGCTGATAATAACGTTTGATTTCTATCTAGTAAGGGCACGGCAGTGCCCATGGGTGTCAACTTAAGCCACATTACCCACGATAGGATACTGGGTGTGGGGTATGGGGTGTGGGGTATGGGGGAAAGCGAGCAATTTTGGGGAGCTATGTATTAAACGGAGCCTGTTTGAAAAAAACA
>NZ_JAVKEA010000255.1:0-3700 GCF_040221695.1 Coleofasciculus sp. E2-BRE-01
CGTACAGAATTCGGTTCGGTCAAACTAACTTCTAAAAGCCGAAACGCCCTATTTTTCGTTCTCACTCTTCCTT
Source organism: Coleofasciculus sp. E2-BRE-01 (assembly GCF_040221695.1). Classification (NCBI taxonomy): domain Bacteria; kingdom Bacillati; phylum Cyanobacteriota; class Cyanophyceae; order Coleofasciculales; family Coleofasciculaceae; genus Coleofasciculus; species Coleofasciculus sp. E2-BRE-01. Next base: position 74 of record NZ_JAVKEA010000255.1, read on the forward strand.
GTCTACTGGTCTACCTGTCTACCTTGTCTTACCTCAACCCCAATCTTAAAAAACCTACCCTTGTGAGCCTCCCCCATCTCCCCCATCTCCCCCAGCTTCCCCAGCTTCCCTTCTATCCTAAAGCCGTCCAGCTAGATGGGTTAGTTGTTTGAGATTAATCAAACAAAGTTTTTGGTCTTGGGGGTCAACGTCAGTCCAACCCTTACTTTGCAGCTTTTTCATGATTTTGGCTGTATCTTCCACACTGATATCCGTAACCTCAGCTAAGTCTTTATAGGGAATGTTATAAATTTCGGTTCCCTTTTCCCCCACTTGACCATAATTCTCTGCTAAGTTGACTAAGGTATTGGCTAACTTAATCGCCGCAGGTTGATGGCGTCGTTGAAAGCGAACATTGGTCTGACGCAGCCGTCTGACCATCAGTTGTAGCATCCGGTGGTGTAACTGGGGATCTTTGAACAGGGTTTGAATGAAGCGCTGGGCAGAAACGCTGAGCAATTTGACCGATGAAAGGGCGACAACATCTGTAGAGCGGGGAGATTCATCCAAGATTGCCATCTCGCCAAAAAAATCTCCCCGACCCAAAATTGCCAACGTCACGGCTTTGTCCCCATACAGGCGTCGAACTTTGACCCAACCGGACATGATAAAGTAAACGGCGTTGCCCCAGGCATCTTCCATTAAAACGGCTCGCCCTGTGGGATACTCATGTTCGACTCCAACTGACAATAGCCATTCTAGTGTCTCGGGGTTCGCCGTATTAAATAGAGGGAAAAGCTCACTAAAAGCTTTGGTGTGCATGAAAGGTTTATTAACGTTGGATCATCTAAGATTCCATTACACCACACCAGAACAACAGTCCCCAACTTCCTTAAGTTAGTGGTCTGTGAGCAGGGGTGCAGGAGTGCAGAGGGGTAGGTGTGTAGGAGGGGTTAATCGTTAGTGAATTGACCAACAGTGTCTTCATTATCGCAGAGAAACCACGCGATCGCTCTTTTCTAAGGTTGGATAAATCCGCAACACTTCCTCTCTTGCCCAGCGATCAGCAGCTAGAATATCTTCTAGTCCAGGATCAGGGCAGTTATCACGGCTGTGGCGATCGCAGGTTTGCTCAATACACCGGGCAATGTCTAAATATTGGATTTTCTCGTCTAAAAACAGTGCTACGGCTTGCTCATTGGCAGCGTTTAATACCGCTGGCATTGAACCCCCAGCCCGCCCTGCGGCGTAGGCTAATTGCATACAGGGATATTTATCATGGTCTGGTTCTTTAAACGTCAGCGTTCCCGCCTTGACTAAATCTAAGGGTTCCCAGTCCGTATAGATCCGATGGGGCCAGGATAAGGCATAGAGTAGGGGTAAGCGCATATCGGGCCAGCCTAACTGGGCTAAGACGGAGGTATCTTGTAGTTCGATTAAGGAGTGAATAATGCTCTGGGGATGGATGACAATATCAATATCGTCGTAATCCATGCCGAAGAGGAAGTGCGCTTCAATTACCTCTAGCCCCTTATTCATCAAGGTAGCGGAATCGACGGTAATTTTGCGCCCCATCGACCAGTTAGGATGTTTAATCGCATCCGCAACCGTTACCTCCCCTAACTTATCGACTGACCAATCCCGGAACGCGCCCCCCGATGCGGTGAGGATAATTCGCCGTAATCCGCCCTCTGGGACTCCCTGAAGGCATTGGAAGATAGCAGAATGTTCTGAGTCAGCCGGAAGCAGTTTAACGCCGTGTTTGGCAATCAGGGGATTGACAACGGGTCCCCCGGCAATTAGGGTTTCCTTGTTGGCTAAGGCAATATCTTTTCCGGCTTCAATGGCGGCAATGGTGGGTAACAATCCCGCACAACCGACAATTCCAGTGACTACCGCTTCAGCATCACCATAACGGGCAACCTCCACCACACCCGCTTCTCCCGCGACTAGAATCGGTTGGGGATCGAGGTTTGCGATCGCGGCTTTTAGGTCAGGTAATTTTTGGGCATCACATAAGGCTACGATTTCCGGTCGAAACTGTCGAATTTGGGCAGCTAACAGTTCCACATTGCTGCGTGCTGCCAATCCCACCAACCGGAATTGGTCTGGATGGTGAGTTAAAATCTCTAGGGTTTGAGTGCCAATCGATCCAGTGGAGCCGAGGAGAGTAATTGATTTCACAACAGTTTCTTAAGAATTCGCCGCTCTTTAATTACTATAGGATTATTTTGCACATCGTTCATCAGCCTGGAACTAAAGTTCCGGCTCAAAGCTTAAACCCGTTAAAACGGGTTCACCGGAAACCGTAGGGGCGCATGGCGTGCGCCCGATTCAATGGTAAAGTCTATTCCACAATTTTAAGTCAGTCCAGTAGATTGGGTTGACGCTAGGAAACCCAACACCATTATTGATTGGCTGGTTACGGTTTTTAGTAGTGCGATCGCGTATGGCGAAGACAGCGCAACGACAAACTCCAGATATTACTCCCCTGTATCTCTGGCAAACCAGCGCCGGATTAACTCCACTTGGAAGCAGTAGCCGTCGCCAACCGCTTCAATTAACTCCCGTTGCAGGAGTAAATTAAGGGTAGGATTCAAGCGATCGGGAAACGTGCGGGATAACGCCGCCTTACCAATACTCGCCCCTTCCCCTTGTGCTGCCAAAAAGCGCAATATCGCCAATCCCAACTCATCCACTTGATTGCGTTCGATGTCCGCAAAGAAGAAACTACCACTACTTAAGGCTTCGGGTATAGCGGCTTCCACATCAGCTACGGTTGCTAGTCGGCGAACGGATACCTCTTGCTCATTTTTCAGGGCGACAATCTCAGAGCAAAGTAATTGTACCAAGCAGGGATGACATCGGGTTAGGGATAGGACTCGCTCAACTGCATCCGGTTCATAGCGTAGGGTAAACTCTGGGATGGGACGTTCAATCAGTTGGCGGGCTTCGGGTTCATTCAGGTAACTGATAGGCACAACCTGAACGTTAATCAGGTAACTCGCCCAGCGCTGAAATTCTTCGATAGTATGAGAACCAGCGAGTAAGACTTTGAAGCGGGGGCGGTGTTGAATGAGGTGGCGTAGCATCCCCAGGACATCGGTTTCGCTGAAACGTCCGTCGGTTAAGGCTTTATCCAGTACCTCGAAGAGGTTTTGCCCATACGTCGCTGACCATAGAGGAGTAAGGGAGGGCGGCGACGGTCTAAGATTAGTTTCTCAATGCGAAGCCCAATGCTAGTGCGTCCCATGAAGAGTTGAACCTGTTCATTCAGAGGTACGCCAAAGATGTAAGGATCGTCAATTTCTTGGTGTAGTTCAGTGGCTGCAATTAATGTTTGTACGTACTCAACAACTATTTGCTGCCAACGAATAGCAATGGGATGAAAGCGAGAGGCGTATTGATTGCTACTTCTGGTTAACTCTTGGACAAGAAGGTCTAGAGCTTTGGTGACATTTTCCAGAGCGATACGTTGGTTATAGACACTATTCTGGTTGAGAGCGGCATCTATAGCAGCCCTAAATAGGTCGCAACAGATATAATAGTAATAATACATCCCTAGTAAAAATACAAAAGATGAACATTATAGATGAATTGGCTAATTTTATCAATCAGACAAAAGAGACAAAAGAAATTAAAAGAGCC
>NZ_JAVKEA010000256.1:0-19296 GCF_040221695.1 Coleofasciculus sp. E2-BRE-01
GACTAATGACTAATGACTAATGACTAATGACTAATGACTAATGACTAATGACTAATGACTAATGACTAATGACTAATGACTAATGACTAATGACTAATGACTAATGACTAATGACTAATGACTAATGACTAATGACGACTATCAAGTAGGTGGCGCTTTACCCCTGGAGGCGACGAATTATGTGGTTCGGGCGGCGGATCAAGAACTTTATCTGGGATTGAAGGGGATGCGGTTTTGTTATGTGCTGAATTCTCGGCAGATGGGGAAGTCGAGTTTGTTGGTGCGGACAATGAAACGTTTGCAAGATCAGGGGTTCGCTTGTGTGGAAATGGAAATGCGGGATATCTGTAGTTTTCAAATTAATCAGGAGGAGTTTTATGGCACAATGGTGAGTCATTTGGTGAGTGGGTTTGAGTTGGATCTGGATGAGGCGGAATGGTGGTATCGGTATGCATATTTGACTTCATTTGAGCGGTTCAGTAAGTTCGTAGATGAGGAGGTATTAGGAAGGGTTGCGGGTAAGATTGTTATTTTTATTGATGAAATCGATAGTATTCTGAATTTAGACTTTAAAGATGATCTGTTTGGCTTTATCCGGACTTGTTATAATAAACGAGCATCTCAGCCGAAATACCAGCGTTTAACCTTTGCGTTGTTGGGAGTGGCGACGCCATCGGATTTGATTGCGGATAATCAGCGCACGCCGTTTAATATTGATAGTTTGGCGATTGAGTTAAAGGGGTTTACGTGGGAGGAAGCGAAACCTTTAGTTAGGGGATTACAGGGAAAGTTTCGTCATCCTGATGCGGTACTTCAAGCTATATTAAATTGGACAGGAGGACAACCCTTTCTGACGCAAAAGGTATGTCGGTTAGTGTGTCAGGCGGTAGGAGAACAAAGGGAACAAATGCTTCCCTACACCCCACACCCTACACCCCACACCCTATCTACTGGTTTGGTGGATCAGGTGGTACGATCGCACATTCTCGATAACTGGCTGTCTCAGGATAATCCTGAACATCTGCGGACGATTCGCGATCGCGTCTTGTCTGGACATCAAGATAGTCAACCGTTATTAATGCTGTATCACCGGATACTAAAACGGAAAAAAGTTCCGGCTGATGAGAATTATTTGCAGCAGCAATTAAGGTTATCGGGGTTAGTGGTGAAGCGGGGGGGACAGTTGCAGGTGGCGAATCGGATTTACGCCTCTGTTTTTGATCGCCATTGGGTGAATCAACAGCTTCAGCCGATTCCCTCTCCCTCGCCATCCCTTCCCCGGTGGCGGGTAATCGCCGCGACGGTAGGGGTAACAGTATTAGTGATGGGAATGCGATCGCTTGGCGTATGGCAATCTTGGGAATTCCAAACGTTTGATTGGTTTGGGCGATCGCGTCAGTCGGAGGAACCCGATCAACGGTTGTTGCTGGTACAGATTACTCGGCAGGATATCGCCAACTTAGGCAACGAATATCCACTGCATGATCGCACAATGCGGCAATTATTACAAGCCTTAGACCAATATCAGCCCCAACTTATCGGTTTAGATATCTATCGTGACCGACCTGAAGGCAAAGGTCAAGCAGAATTAATTGAGTATCTCAAAACGCGCGATCGCGTGATTCCGATTTGTACCCATCCCAATCAGAATGATCCCGAAGGTATCTCACCACCACCAGAAATTCCCGACAAGCGTTTGGGATTCAGTGATGTAATTACCGATTCCGATAGCATTGTTCGCCGTCATCTTTTAGCCATGAATCCGCCTCAACCTTCCAACTGTTCCGCCTACTATGCTTTTAGTTCCCAAATCGCCCTGCGTTATTTACAGAATCAGGGCTTTTCTGTTGACTTTCCCACCGCCAAACAATGGCAAATTGGCGGAATTCGCTTCAACATTCTGAATAGTCACCCTGGATTTTATACCACCTCCCAAGTCAAATCACACCAAATCATGCTTAACTATCGCCGCACCGAGGAAATTGCCCCAACTGTCACCCTAACTCAGGTACTCAATCATCAAGTGAATCCCGCCTTAATTAAAAACAAAATTATATTAATTGGCGTTACCGATCCCAGCGTCAAGGATTACTTTAAAACACCAGACAATCAAGAGATTCGCGGCTTACACCTTCACGCCCATAAAATCAGTCAACTGATTAGCGCTGTTACAGACAAACGTCCCCTACTTCAATTTCCCCCCTGGTGGATAGAGAGTCTTTGGATTGGAACTTGGGCGTTATCGGCGGGACTAATTAACTGGCGGATTTCCAGCTTAATCTATCGAGGAATCGCCAGCGGAATTATCCTGATTAGCATTGGAGGAGTTAGCTTTATTATTTTTATCACCCTTCATATTTACCTTCCCCTAACTCCCTCTATTTTTGCCCATCTAATCACCAACCTATGCACAGTTAAACACCAAACCCATAAACATCAACCCAACCCCAATCGATAGAACATCAATTACGCCTACCCCTCTGCGCCCTCTGCGTTAACCTCTGCGCCCCTCTGCGTTAAAAAAAACACCCAACCACCCAACCTCAAACCCGGAGAAAACAACAATGACTTTCCCAAACCTTCCACTCATTCTTTCCTTAATTCTGATCACCTCCACCCCACCCGCTACCAATAATCCACCCAAACCCCCAGACAGTGAACCCGCCGAAGAACGAAATCCCGGTGGAACTCGGGGTTCCTGTGAGAAAACCGATCAACCCTTTACCCCCTTATTACCCCTGACTAATAGCGAATTTTCAGGCTACACGCTTAGCGGATATCCTACCCTTTGGTTCTACATTCCCTATCAAACAAGTAGCCTAGAGTCTGGCAAATTTACCCTAGAAGACGAACAGCAAAATACCATCTACCGACAGGAATTTTCTCTACCCCAAACCCCCGGTTTAATTCAGATCCGTTTACCCAAAACCGCGCCACCCTTAGCCCAAAATCAACGCTACACCTGGAAACTCATGCTATATTGTACATCCTCCGGATCATCCATGCGCGATCGCGTTTGGCATCAGGGATGGGTGAAACGGTTAGACAACCAAGACTTAGAGACGCAGATACAGCAAGCGCCTTTACCCCAGCAGATTGACCTATTAATTGAACATAATCTTTGGTATGATCTGCCCCAGGATATCTCCCAGCTTCGTCGCCTCCCCTCAACCTGGGAAACCCTATTAAAATCAATGGGTTTAGAGGATTTACCACAAAGTGCGATCGCGGGTGACGTTGAAGCGATAGATGATTAATTGATCATTTGTCATTTGTCATTTGTCATTTGTCATTTGTCATTTGTCATTTGTCATTTGTCATTTGTCATTTGTTTAATTGTAGGGTGGGTTAGGCGGTACTAAATTCTGCCAATAACCGTTTAATCCTCTATCCGCCGTAACCCACCAATCATCACCCCAAATTGGGGGAAGGGGTTTGGTTGTTCCGTTATCGGTGGGGAGGGCGGGTTTTGTTGTTTCGTTATTGGTAGATATCTGAATTGATTCCCTAAACCCGCCCCTACAATTGTGACTAAACCCACCCCTACGGTTTGATATTATTTAATTGTTTATCTGTTTGTTAACCCGGCTGAATAATTATGAAATTGTTCCCCTTCTCCCTTGATGGGAGAAGGGGTTAGGGGATGAGGGTGATTCCCTAAACCCGCCCATACAGTTAGATATTATCTCATCATCCATCTACCACGGACTCCCAATAATCGTAAATCCTGCCCAATAATAAGGATGGGATAACCGTTGATTTGCCCGACTTCCCAATCCAGGAAGTGCAACATCTAACCCTTCAATTCCGGTTAACTTCCCTCCTTCAAAATACACCTGTTCCCGTAACATCGCCAGTTGCGCTTGACGCAAAGCTTCCGCTTTAATCGTGATATCCGGTAGGCGTAATTGGGCATAGAATCCACTCATTAAACTCAGCGTCGCTTCATCGCCCACATACCACAGACTAGCTACCGCCGACTTGACGCCAGTTTGTACCGCTAACCCGGCAAATCCTAATTCAGCCTCAATATTTCCCAGGGCGGTTTGACAGGCTGAGAGGACTAATAATTCGATAGGCGGGGGTAAATACCATTCCAGTTGGCGCACTTGATTGAGTCTCAGTTTTGTATCCCACAGTTGAATATAGGAATTACTCGGATTACCATCATTAAATTCAGCATGGGTGGCGAGATGGATAATCTCAAAAGGTTGGCGGCGACTCTCGGTTTTCAGATTACTGAGGGTAAATTCTTCGTTGAGGAAGGATTCCCCTGTCCACAAGGTTTGAGTGATAATCTTTAATTCGGTGTCTACTGTGGGTAATTCCCCTAAATCCGCAAATTCAGTGGCGCCCATGGCGAGAATTTGGGCATCTTTAACGGGTTGATAGCGTGTATTAGTGAGGCTAACACTGGGAATGGAACCAATGCTATAGTTTTCAATCAGAAACTGCTTGCCATCGTGTAACGCCGCCATAGGAAGTTGACGTAATCCGGCATCCATACAGAAGATAAGTGTATCAATATCTAAGGCGTCTAAGTCGGATTCCAGGGGGGCGATTAACCATTGATAAAGCTGTTGGGCGGCGGGGAGGTAGCCACGGGATTCGGTAATATCCGTAACCATCTCATGGAATTCATCGACGGTATTGTCTAGGGTGGTAATATTAGCAGCGGGAACCAGTTTACGGATATAATTGTCTTCCGGTAAAACTAATACCAATTCCAATCCTTCTGGCAGATGACGGGCATAGATGACAACCGCACGTTTTCCGGTTTGCTGTTCGATGGTTTTCAGGGTTTCCCGTAAGCTTTCGGCGGTAACGTTGGCATTGGTTAAGTTTTCGCCAAAGTAGTCTTCAAATTCATCTTCAAAGAGTTGGTCGATTTCGGCAATGATGTCATCTTGTTGGTTGGCTGGTAGTGGAGTTAGGGCGTTGTTAACGTTGAGGTTGATAGGTTGTTCGCCAGGAAATCTCCAGCTAATATTATAGTTTCCGGTTTCTGGGTCTTGGTTAATCGTAGTATCGGCGTCTAACGTATCCCCAACTCGAAAGGCTAATGACTCAATGGGATTTTGTTCTAAGTTTAGCTTGGGTGTTGGTTCTGGCACAGGAATGGGCGTTGGCGGTAGAGGTACAGCGCCCAGAATGGATATAATTTGAATTCGGTTTCTATCCCGTTTGTGGGTAAAGTAATAATCTCTAGTGGGTTCAATTGTCTGTATCCCCGCGTCATCATCTCTGGTAATCGCGCCTGCTGTGCCATTGATATTAGGATTACCGACAATAAAGGGAATCTCACCGTCTCCGCCGTGGCGAATAATAATGGTTCCGCCGTTGTCACCCCCAGCGACAGAAATACTGGCGTTGATGTTATTTTGGTCGATGAAGGAGTCGGTGGCTTGGAAATAACTGGGGGTGGTAATATCGACATCTCCACCTCTGCCATCACCCAGACTTTGAGCGTTAATCTGGCTGACTTTTATATTGCCACGGGCGTTGAGGGTAATATCACCGCCATCATTAAGATTAGAGGAATCCAGGATACCTGTTTCAATTTGTCCACTATTGCTGGTAAGGGAAATACCTGCGGGTGAGGTTAAATCTCCGGTTTTGATTTGTCCACGGGTGCTGGTAAAAGAAATGGCTGTCGGTGAGGTGAGATTATCGGTAATAATGTTATTGATAGCTGTGATATTGACCCCGATTGGGTTATCAGTAATATTGCCTTGAATGATTAAATTGTTGAGAGGGGTTGAGCCACCGATAATATCGTTAAATTCAATAATACCGTTTTCCGTTTCGAGAGTCAGGTTTTGAGTTCCATCAATGGTGTCGTGGAAGGTAATATCACCAGTACCGGATAGGGTGATAGAAATATCGTCAGCGAGGATAACTGAACCGTTGAAGATTAGGCTATTTTGATTGGTGGTGATATCGCCACTGAGAGTAATTGTGTTTGGTGCGGTAAGTTGGATTTCTCCGCCTTGGTTTGTTTGAGAAATAGCGTCAATTTGAGCAGAGGTAATGCTATCTGCTGCGTTAAGGGTAATATTACCACCTGTTCCCAAACCCGAGGAGGTAATGAGTGCGCCTTGGCTGGTATCGATATTGCCATTTTCGCTAGTAATACTGATGTTGCCACTATTGCCACTAAAACCACTCAAGAATGAGGTGATTTTACCTGTGGAAATATCGCGAGGTGCAAAAAGAGTTATATTACCGCCATTTTCACCGCCCGCTGCATTTAAAATACCTGCTGTGGCATCAATTGTTCCACCACTGGTGAGGATTATATCTCCGCCCATGTTACCAGACGTATTGATCCCAGCGGTTTTGATGTCGCCAGCAGCATAGAGAAAAACATCACCACCAGCACCAATATTTGTTCCCGCAGTAGTATTTGCTGTTGTTATAGTACCTAAAGTTGTGTTAATAGCTCCGCCACTGTTAAGGGTAATATTGCCTTGATCACTTACATCGATTTCACCTGTTGTAATATCGCTAGCGGCTGTAATAGTTAGATCCCCACCATTTACTCCAAAGGCAGCACCTAATTGAATTAATGCCGCAGAAGTGTCAACTTTACCTTCAAAACTGGTAATGATAATATCACCACCAGCAACATTTCCCCCATTAGTCTTTTTCAAAATATTGTCTGTTATTACAATGTCACCAGCCGCTGTAAGAGTCAAATCGCCTGATCCAGCAGAGTCAAAATCACTAACATTAATTGTTCCTTTACTGCTTATAATAGTAATGTTTTCACCTGTAACCCCCAAAAAAACTCCGCCTGAGCCAATGCTTGTAGCGGTGATATCACCATTTGCATTAAGAGTGATAGATCCTACATCAGTAGGTATAGCAATACCTGTAAAAAAACCTAATGTATGAAGACTTTGTATAGAAATATTCTGTCCTGCTTTCAACTCAATAGAACCACCATTAGTTGTTATTCCTTCATTGAGTTTAATGTCCCTGCTGGCTTCCAACGTAACGGTAGTATCTAAGGTTTGATTGACAAACCTCAAATCTGCATCCTCAAGCGCAATAATATCTCGCTGTGCTTGAAGAAGAATATTTCCAGTTAAGGCAGTGAGTGCTGTGTCATCAACTAAAAAGTCTGTGGTTGCACCGCCATCAGCCAAGAGAATTTCACTATCGGCTACCTGAGTATTATCATCAACTAGCCCATCATCAGGTTCAATAATAATATCCCTCGGATCAAGAAGTATTGTTCCATCTTTACCATTTGTCGCAGCTACATCAGCCATGCCGCTAAAGGCTAACGATTCCTTTCCTGATACCTCAACAAAACCCCCATTTCCTAACTCGCTCCCTCCACGAGCGCTAATATTCCCATAAAATCCAGTTACTTCATCAGACCAGACAATAACACGACCGCCATCTCCATTGAGTAAACTGTCCGCATTAATTGCCGAATCTCTGCTGACAAATGTGCGTAAGGCATTCGGAACCGTACCTTGTCCCTGATAATCGCCACCAATTCTTACAATCCCGCCACCGTCAGTCCCAGAAACATTAATATTGGCATTAAAGAGTCCTACCTTATTACCTAAAACATTAATCTCACCGCCAATACGTGGTGAGGGCGCAAAGCCTTGCGCCCCTACATTAGATGTATCAAGAGTGCCAGAAGCGATCGCTATTCCTCCTTCATTTGGTATAGTCGCGCCAGACTCGGTTAACTGTACTGTATTATCTGGATTAACACTTAACCCTGTCTCCCCTGTTTCACCACTTCCCGTTAACAATGTCGCCAAATCCAACGGCGCAACCGGAAGCAACATCCCCTGATTATCCCGTGGCGGTGCTATTTCTAAACTCAATAACTGTCCCGGTTGACTAATCCTGACCAAACTTTCCCCCGGAACCGCCGCAACTGTAATATTTCCTCCCGGTGCAGCTAATTCCCCGGTGCTGATAACAGTACCCCCCAGTAAGGTTAAATTATGCCCTTCTGTTACCGCCAAATTCCCCGCATTAATTACACTTCCTGGTTGCGCCAAATCAAAGGCAAAACCACTGGGATTTCCGACTAAATCCTGATACTCATTCCCGCCAAACGCATTAAACCAATTCCCCTCACCAAAACCAATCCCTGTGGCTGTCGTCGCGGTAAAATCCGCCGGGACATTCAACCACGCATTTTCCCCAAACACAATCCCCGCCGGATTCATGAGAAATAAATTAGAATTGCCCCCGCTTACCTGAATCAACCCGTTAATAATTGAAGCGTCACCGCCAACCACCCGCCCGAAAATATTGCGAATCTCAGGATTGGATAAAAAGTTGGCAATTTGACCCGCATCTAATCCAAACTGCTCAAAACTATGAAATAAATTGGCGTCATCCCTTGACAAACTGCCCCCCGTAATATCCAACTGATTCCCATTCGGCGTCACCACCGTTCCCGTCTCATCAGCCGCAGGAGTAATCGGTTGTGCATTCAGGGATGCTGGGGATAAAATAACCCCAGTGCCAAAGATTGCCCCCACCAGAGAAGAAGACGCGATCGCACGCCAACGCCCTAGACTCTGCCATTCCCTACCCGACTTGGTTTGAGGTATGTTTCCCATTGCACCCACCCCCAATATCAGTATTTTTATCTACCTCTAATTAATATTCTAAGTAGTCGGACAAAAGAAAACAGCACGCTCCGACAACTTTTGTAAATAGTCCTCAAACGGAAGCCCCGCAATTTCTTGCTCTAACTCTTTCTTGGTTTTTTCATGCTTTCTTGCGCCCAGAATGTTAAACCGCTTAATTATTATCCAGAGGCAATTCATGTTCTGGTGGTTCGAGTGCAGGTTGAGCATCTGTACCAGGAGGAACCACCACAAGCGGAGGAGGCGGTTCTAAAATCTTTTGCCATTCTTGAATTTGCACTTGAGCCGCATTGTAGGCTTCGGTTCCCGAAGGAATCATTTTAGCCAGTCGAATCGCTTCAGTTAAGCTAAGAGCGGCTCGATCTTGAGATAGAGCCAACAGTTGATAACTCCAGCGATTAACCGCCGAGACTGCATCACCTCTAACTTTGGCGGAACTGGGAACTTGTCTGGCTAAACGAATTGCCTCCACAATGGCGTCGGGGGTACCGGGAGTGGCAGCTTGATAGGCTTGTTGTAAGCGCTGTTGTCCCAAAACTTCTGTTTTCCAGCCCTTAACCAGGCTTTGTGCTTCCCCATAGAGTACCCGTCCGGATTTGATTTGTTCAGCCGCTGTGATCGCAGCCGGAAGATTGCCAGAATTGGCAAGGGTACGAGCTTGATCAAGATAGGGTTGGTCTTCTAGGCGTTGAACCGTGCGCGTCCAGTCTTTGATCTTACTCTGTGCTTCTGAGTAAAGAGCGCGATTGGGGGAAATCCGACGGGCTTCTTGGATGGCTTCTCGTAAGGATTGGACTCCGCCAAAGCTGGCAAGTTGGGTGGCGCGATCCAGATAGGGCTGATCTTCTATGGTTTGGATCTGACGAGTCCATTGGCTAATCTCCGCCCTCGCTTCCTGGTAGCGGGGATTACGGTTGGGAATCAGTTTGGCTTCTGCGATCGCGATCTGTAAATCACTCACTAGCCCAGAACTGGCAAACGTCCGCGCCCGTTCCAGTCGAGCCACGTCCTCAATTTCCCGTTGCCATCGATCAATTAATTCCTGACCTTCATCATATAGAGGACGAGCAGTACCCAATTTCTGCGCCGAGGCGATCGCGATTTCCAAATCCCCAATGCTTCCCGATTCAGCCAGGGATATGGCATTGGCTAAGTCAATCAAATCTGCCTTAACGTCTGGTAATTTCACGCTAGCGGGTAACTTATTGGCAATATCTAACACCCCTTGCCAGTTCCGTTGTTCTAAGCGGCTTGTCGCTAGTTTGAGTAATTTATTCCCACTCTCAGCAATTAAATCTTGAGCTTCTTTGTAGGCAAAACTCTTGGGCGTGATTTTCTCGGCAGCTTCAATCGCCTTTAAAATATCATCGACTCGACCACTTTTACTTAGCTTATAAGCTTCATCCAGCTTCTGACTATCATCTCGTCCGATTTGAATCAGATCCACAAGTTGGTTGTACTTGACAGCTGCCCAATACTGATTATCTATCGTTGTCAGCTTGACCGCTTCGCGAAATGCTAATGTCCAATTAGACTGTCTCAGCTGTTCCTCGGCTTGTTCATAAATCCCTGAAGCCTTTTGCCACAGCGTTTCCCATGCCTTAATTTGTTCTTTGACTAGCGTAAACGCCGGAACATCTCTAGGAATCTGGTTCGCAATCTCAATCGCTTCCTCTAGCTGACCGGCTTGAAACTTTTCTTCGCCAATCGCTAAAATCTCGACTGACCACTCTTCGATATGGCGATTAATTTCGGGGCGCAAGGGATGGTCTTTGGGTAAAGCATCGATGAGTGCGATCGCTTCTAACAAATCCTTGGTAGTGCGTTTATTTGCCGCAAGCTGGGCGCAATAGATACGTACCGATGCCGAAGCCGTGGGCCAAAAAATTGAGGGACAATTCGGCACAGCTGGTAGCTTCAGCAAAAGGGCAACAGAGGCAAATCCCATCCCCCCTGAAACCACCATAATCACCACTACCCAAAATGCCCAACCGAATGTAAAGCGTCGTTTTGGTTCTTTCGGCTGTTGAGGAGAAGGTGGGGCTGGCTTCGTCGTCACTGGTTGGGGAGTGGCTTGACGATGAGAGGTTGAATGTCCGACCCGATGAGGATCAACAGCATTCCTCTGGTGTTGCCAATCCTGGCTCCAACTGGGTTGGGAAGACCGAGTAGCATACCAATGATCGGGCATTTTTCGATTTTTAGTCATAACTCACTCCACCACTCGCTAAGCCTAATGCTGTGGGTTTTATAGCACCCTCAGTTGTTGCAATACTACTCTCGTTAGACAGAAAACGCTATATTCTCCCTGAGACTTGATCGGGAATGGGAGCTAGGACAATTGCCGTTAAGATGAGAATGATTGCTCTTATATCTAATCACTAACGCCATACCTCCCAGGGAGAAAACTACCCAAATTGGTGTTCATTCTATAAAGGCAGACTAGAGCCAATCAACTCTCACCTTTCCCATTCCCAACTCCCCTAACTCAATCTCGATTAAACGGACTCAGCTTTTAAATCCTGAATCAGTTGAGCCAGTTCATCGCCACTCGCTTGGTAAACTTCCCCACAGAAGTGGCAAGTTGCTTCAGCGCCTTCGTCTTTTTCAATCATATCCCGAAGTTCGGCTTCACCTAGCATCTTCAGCGCTCCTAAAACGCGATCAAACGAGCAACCGCAGTCAAATCGTACCATTTGGATTTCAGGCAGAATCACCAAACCCAAATCACCCAAAATCTGTTCAAAGATAGCCGGTAACGTTTTACCTTCCTGCAACAGGGGCGTGAATCCGGATAGCTTGGCGATGCGAGATTCTAAAATCTGCACTAAAGACTCGTCTCTAGCTGCTTTCGGTAAGATTTGGATTAATAGCCCTCCCGATGCAGTTACGCCATCAGCGCCGACAAATACACCCACAATCAGTGCTGATGGGGTCTGTTCAGATGTGAGCAGGTAATGAGCAATGTCATCGCCAATTTCTCCCGACACCAGTTCTACTGTACTGGAATAGGGATAGCCATATCCCACATCTCGGATCACATATAGATAACCGTCACGCCCAACTGCACCGCCAACATCGAGTTTGCCAGATTCGTTGGGCGGTAGTTCAATAGCAGGGTTATCCACATACCCTCTAACCGTACCATCTAATCCTGCATCAACCAAAATTCCACCCAAGGGACCCTTTCCCTTGACCCGAATATTCACCCTTGACCCTTCCCGCTTCATATTAGACGCCAACAATAAGCCAGATGACATTGTGCGCCCTAGGGCAGCCGTTGCCACATAAGAAAGCTGATGGCGCTGGCGGGCTTCTTCGGTGAGGCGCGTGGTAATCACACCGACGGCGCGGATACCCCCTTCTGCTGCTGTGGCGCGAATTAACTGATCAGCCATGGATAAACCTTACACTTCTTAACATACTCCCTTTTTATTTTAGATTGGGTCGTTCGCATCAGGCGCGATCGCACCGTTGATAGTCGGCGATGGATTCGCGAGTGTACCTTCCCTGGGGACAACGATTAAAAGGATTAATATAATGTAATATCGAGAGTTACACTCTTGAGCAACAGACCTATTGTTTTTGGACACAGATTATGTTGGGAACCTTTCAACAAAGTCACCTCCGCATTGAACTCGAAGCCCCCCATACTGTTATCCGAGACAGTCTGCTGCATTCAGAGAAACTGCGCCAATGGTTACCGACTCAACGCCTTTCCCCTGGATTACCCGAACAACTCCATCCCGGAGTCACCTTTACCAGTTGGATTGGTCCGGTTGCTATCCAACATCAGGTAGAGGTAGCTGAGTCTTACGGGTTACGACTGCTATTGAGCCAGGGAATCGATGGCTATCACGAATGGTGTTGGGGTGAAGGATGGGTACAGTCTCGCTTAGAAGGCGTGTCTATGTTGCCGTTAAATATGGGTCAAACCTTGAGTTTGCTGCGGCTACGAGAATTTATTGCTACCCAGCAATGACGATAGGAGGAGTAGAAAACAGTGGAAGATGTAGAGACGTAGCATGCTACGTCTCTACTATTGCCTAACAAATGACAAAGGACGAATGACGAATGACGAATGACGAACCGACTCAACGTCGCTTTAATTTTTTGGGGATTGCAATATTCATCCGATTGTGAAAGTCTTCCTGTACCTTGTGACTTAGGCGGCGAGACACTTGGCGGACGATTTGCTGCAACAGGCGATCGCCTGTACTCTGAATCAAAGACTGGGGTAACTTCTGGATAAACTTAGGAAACCGTACACCAACGCTTAAATCAAGCTCCCACTCGATACGGGTAATGGTGGGGGGAAGTTCTAGTCCCTTAAGCTGTTGCTCAGAAAAATACTCGTGAGTTGGAATCGGCACAAACCCTTGAGTCGCCTGAAAGTCAACCTCATAACCAGGAGGATTGTAACCGGGGACGGGGATCGTCTGAATTTTATAGATCCCATCTTGGCGCGGAAGTAGTTCTAGCCCGATTTTTGGCTCAACTTCATAGCCGAATGACCCAAAACGCCCAATCGTTAAAGCATAACCATTGGCTCCAATCGGTTCAGCATTCATCGGATGGGCGCAGTCACGAAACCATTCTTGGTGAGTATCCAGATAAGCCGTTACTCGTTCCGGTTCGGCATACATCTCTACACCATTTTGGAAGTGACCGTAAAACTGAGTCAACTCAGGCGCTAATTGGCATGATTGGGACTCGTCCCGCTCAGGCTCGGTAAAAGTCGATTGGGTATCTAGATGCACTGGCTCGATTGTGATGGGTTGCTGGTTAAGGAATTGGGACTGCATAATTGCTCCACGGTGTCAGTTAGGGTTGGTGCCTATTGCTAGGATGCCCACTGGCGATTGTTCATTCTCTCTTTCATCTTCACGAATTTACGGTATAAATCTGCACATCTGGTAAAACTTCATTGATAATTTATAGAATTGACAAGAGAATGTTAAGGACTCGAATCAAAAATACTGGCTCTTTACAGCATAACTTGTGTATCTTGCCGTCAACTCTCACTGTTGAAGGAAATTTCTAGATGAAAGCATTGGTCGCCGGAGCGACAGGTCAAACAGGACGCCGAATCGTCAATGAACTGGTCAAACGCAATATCCCCGTTCGCGCTTTGGTGCGTAACTTGGAGAAAGGGCAGGAAATTTTACCCCCTGAAGCCGAGTTAGTCGTTGGGGATGTATTGAAGCCTGAGAGTCTCAGCGCTGCTGTGGGAGATAGCACGGTAGTTTTTTGTGCCACAGGTGCTACACCCAGCTTCAATCCCCTAGAACCCTACCAAGTAGACTATGAGGGGACAAAGAACCTGATCGATATTGCCAAAGCTAAAAACATTGAGCATTTTGTCATGGTTTCCTCACTTTGCGTCTCTCAACTTTTACATCCCCTAAATCTGTTTTGGTTAATTTTGGTTTGGAAAAAGCAGGCTGAGGAGTATCTCCAGAAAAGTGGCTTAACCTATACCATTGTCCGACCTGGGGGGCTGAAAAACGAAGATACGCCTGATTCTGTGGTAATGTCATCAGCGGATACACTATTTGATGGGAGTATCCCCCGCACGAAAGTGGCACAGGTTTGTGTCGAGGCGCTATTTCAAGGCGAGGCGCGTAATAAGATTGTAGAAGTGATTGCCCGTCCAGAAGCGAGCGATCGCAGTTGGCAAGAACTATTCGCTAATGTTGCCTAATCTAACTGTAGAGACGTAGCATGCTGCGTCTCTACAGTCTATGGGATCGAATTTTATAGCCATGGGTTATGAAACGTCTAATTCAGTGGATTAATATCCTAATTTTAATGATCCTATTCCTCGAACTGCGTGAAGAATATCAACGAGGGGAATGGAGTTTTAATAATCCCAGAGGTGAAAAGGGGACTCAACCGTTAGTCATGCGAGGCGGTGATCCTTATATTCGGGCGCTGATGCGAACAATTTCCGCAAGTGAGGCAAATGTGTCTCAACCTTATTCGGTAGTGTACGGAGGAGAACATGTCTGGGATTTAAGCGATCATCCCAATCGCTGTGTGCCGATTGTCGCAGGTCCTAATGTGGGGAATTGTACCACCGCCGCTGGACGATATCAGTTTATTAACACGACTTGGTATGACAAAGCCAGACGCTATCATCCTCAGCCTTGGCAATTATTGTGGTGGAGTAACTATAGCTTTGAGCCACAATATCAGGATGCGGTTGTTTATGCTTGGCTGAGTGATAATCAAGCGTGGGGAATGGATATTTCCCAACAATTGCGCCAAGGTAAAGTGGATCAAGTATTGCGGCGATTGTCGGGAACCTGGACAAGTCTGGGTTATGGTATTGAAACAAATTCAATGACTCGATATTTACCGGGGATTTATCAGCGAATTCTTCAGGAAGAATTACAACAAAGTTGAACAAAAGCAAAGGATAAATGTTAAATTTATAAATAATAAGTCAATTGCAGGAGCGGGTTTAGTCACAATTGTAGGGGCGGGTTTAGGAACTACAGTCAGCTATTGCTGAAATAACTGAACAACAAAACCCGCCCTATCTCACCGATAAGTGCTATATGATTTTCTTATGCAATCTGGCTTCTAAGCTGTTATGCATTTAAATTGGGTATTAGTAGCGAGCAAGATGCTCTACATACAAGGATTTTGCCATTATTGACATTAAGGTTTAAATGCCGAATAGCTTACCTTATGCCTTGTTTTTCTGTAAGTATTCAACCGAAATTAAAATAAAATGCCGAATCAATCACAGGAACAAATCCGCGCCCACGTTTTCATTTCTGGACAAGTTCAAGGCGTTGGCTATCGTCTTTCAACCGTCAGTGAAGCCCGTCGATGGGGTGTAAATGGTTGGGTGCGAAATTTGTCCGATGGTCGAGTTGAAGCGGTATTTGAAGGGGATAAATCAGGAGTTGAGGAAATGATTAATTGGTGTCATCAGGGTCCTTCTGCTGCTGTGGTGAAAGATGTGGCGGTGGAGTATGAGGAACCGAAAGGGTTGAGCGGATTTGAGACAAGGCGGTGACTTGTTCGTTGTTCAGGAAATAGAGATCATATTGTATTGTAGGGGCGCAAGGCTTGCGCCCTTTACCATGTACCTCACCCGATTTAGAAATGCTATATTAATTCCAGCGATTTTGGCAATAATTGAGAATCTCGCTAGGAGTATCGAGTTGGCTGGTTAAATTTCCCGTGCGGATAAATAGACATTCTTTGGTTTGACCGCTTTTAGCGTCTTTGAGTTTGACATAGACGGGACGCGGGGAAGGGTCAAGGCTAATCCGACAAATGTCTTTACCTTCGATTTCGTGGAAGGTGATATGAATGTAGGGGGCGATGTCTTTACCGAGTTCTTTTAGCAGTAAGTCGTTGGTTAAAAAGAGTTCATAGCCGTCGCGGTTTTTCTTTTGTACGGTTTGGTAGTCGTGATTTAAGCCAATGATTTTGCCTTCATCCTTGACGCCGATTAATAAGGTTCCACCGTGATGGGCGTTTAAGAAAGCAGCAACGGTTTTTAGGATAACCTGTTCCATCGCCTTATTTTTCTTATTTTCCCGCATATCCCAACGGGCGGAGGATTTGAATTCTAATTCGGCGCTTTCGCCTTGGTTGATGAGGTCAATAATTTCTGCGTCACCAGTTAGGGGGGTGAAGGTTTTATAGGCGTCTAGGGCGGCTTGTTTGGTTTCTTCGGGAACGATGGGAAAGGTACTGAGAATGTGTTTAAATTCAGCTTCGGTTAAGTTATAGAGGTGGGCAATCATACCATCGAGTTCAGCGCGAAGTTTGGCGCGTTCGGTTTCATCAGTGACGCCGTTTTTATGGGAACCGAGTCCGACTTCTTGGGCTAAGTCATCAAATTCTGGAGTAGTGCAGATGAGTTTGGCGGCGCGTTCGACGATTTCGTTGAAGTAGGGTTCGCCTTCTGTGAGGCGGGGGACAGGGAGTTGGTAAATGTAGAACATATTGATATTTGCTGAAACCATCTGACGAATGTAAAAGTCAAGTGCAAAAGAATTGAAGATGGTTAAAGCCGCCAGCAGTTCAGAATTGGATAAATTATCCAATACAGAATCTTTAGTTGACGACACTAAGATAGAATTTCCACAAAAGGCGTTCTGATGTATTAGACTAACTATCAGTGTTCTGATATCACTGGCTCTGCCTATTGCTCTAAATCCTAGACGGTAATTTTGATAATCTAAATTTTGTTCTTTTTCTTCTTTTCCACGTCCTAAGAGTTTCACCCTAGCTTCCTCTTCATCTATCCAATATTTCGGTTCAGCATATTGGTGGGTAAATTGATGAATCATTTTACCTTCATAGAGCGGTAATCTTCCTGCTGCTGGCTGCGAATTGAATAAATGACTATCATTCGTCATGTGAAATTCTGAAGTTAATTTCAGATTCCACTTCCCTGGAATCTTTTCCCCCAGTAAGGGGAACTTGCTCATCTTTTGGGCAATACGAATGTCTGTCTCATTCTTAAACTCCATCACCGAGAGTGAATCAGGAGATAACTTGCGAATTAGCGAGACTAAAATTTTAATATGTTCATCCTTATCATTTAGGAAAATATTTAATTTTTCAGGTTTAATCGCCTCTCGTGGATTAATCCGGAAAGCTGCATTAAAGCTATTAGTGTGTTTATCAAATTTATTTGTGATTAAGGCTATTTTAAATGAGTGATGAACTCCCTCGAAGATGAACTTCTCATTGGATAATCCAAACAGAGAATCTAGTTCAGTCTGAGAAAACAGCATTTCTCGTAACTGCTTAGAGCCAAGATCAGTATAAATGCCTGAAGGTACAATAATTCCACAACGTCCTCCAGATAATAATAGATTAAAACACTGCTCTATAAATAATTTGTACAGATTAATATCAGTGCCAACCTTTCTACCGTTAACAGTAGAAATCTGATTTTTATACTGTTCAGCTAAACGATAGTATGTACTGACATAAGGGAATTGGCTTTGATACTCAATCCAAGCCTGAGCAATTTCATAATCTTGTAGCAGTTTATTCTTTTGCTTCTCAAATGATTTAATGTCCATTTTCTTCTTTTTTACCAAGTCGCTATATGCAGCAAAGAATTCCTTTGCATTTGGTTTAAATACTTCCCATGGTGGATTAGTGATAATCGCATCAAAGCCGCCTCTCTCTTCAATAATCTTGTCAAAGTGATACCCCCAGTGAAACGGCTTCAGCGCTTCAATATTCTCAATCGTCAATAGCCGCTTCTTGGCTTTCCCCTTCAACTGCGCCTGTTCATACTTAATCTTCAACTTCGCACTAAACTCATCCAGTAATAACTTATTTAACTTATTGTACGAATCGCGGTTTAGATTCTCAATATCATCCCGCAGCATTTGTAATCGACAATCCTGAGAGGTTCCTTCAATATCTTCTGGCTGAAAAGCGTGTTTTTTGTATGACTCTATATTTTTGTTCTTGTCGTCCAAAATTGCCCGATAACTATTAGCAGCTAGAGGTTGCAGTAAATTTCCCTGTTTATATTTGGAGTCGCCAACGGTATCAAATCCTTCCTCATCCACCCGAATCAATCCGATTAAGGAATTCCCCACCATGATGTTAAAATCAATATTCGGTAAGGGTTCTAACTCCTTAACCTCCTGGGCGGAAGAAACCAGCGCCAAAAATAACCGTAATTTAGCAATTTCCGTCGCCTCCTCCATGATATCTACGCCATAGAGGTTATCGGTAATAATCCGCTTTTTGACAAAATAAGATAATGAGGGATGATTTGCCTCAATCTTATTTAACCACGCTTTCAAACGCCGATCGCCCTTTAACTTGATTGTGCCGATAACCGCCGTGTAGACTGAGATAAGCGTCTTCATCGCCGCGACGAGGAAGGCTCCAGAACCGCAAGCAGGGTCAAGTAATGATAGATTAGGAAGGATATCGTGGATTAAGCGATCGCACAACGGGGAGTCAAGCTTAATCAGGAGTTCGTTGATATCCGCAAACCCTTCCCCCTGGTTAGAGACAGATGGGGAGGAATCTAGAATCGATGCATTCACCCGATCTAAAATAAGCTTATTAATCGTGCGATCGCATAAATACTCGGTAATCTCCGGGCGGGTATAATACGCCCCAAACGCCTTCTGGTTAATATACTTCTCAAAGATATACCCCAACACATCCGGGTTAATTTCATCATCCTTACCCCCAGGGGTATCATCCAGATTCCAGGAATAGCGAGAAAACAAATCCAAAATCTGCTCAAACGCCTCATCCGCTATATCAATATGCGGATACTCTTGCTCAATCCGATGCTTAAGAAATAATCCCCCATTCAAATAGTTTACCCGTCCAAGTAACCGTTGCACCTCCGGTTCCCGTTCAAATTCCGGTTTAGCAAATCCTTCAAAAAATAGCGCCTGGAGAAACTCCCGAAAAAAGCGGTTCTCTCCCCGCTGCTTACTCTCGGCTAACTTATTGTGCAGATAATCGAAATCGCCATTATCAATAAACCCCTTCTTCTGCAAGAATTGGACTTTGGACAAAAAAACTAAATTTGCGTAAATGTTACGCAAATGTAGTTTGAAGTTAATTAAGAGGAATTAATTTAACTATGACCGAAAAGTTTTACTCGTCTTTAACTCCCTCATTTTCCCCAGAGATATCCGGC
>NZ_JAVKEA010000257.1:0-2975 GCF_040221695.1 Coleofasciculus sp. E2-BRE-01
TCCTGTTTCGTTTGGCAGCGTTATCGGAGAATCAGCCAGTTGCACTTCTCCCGATGCGGTAACATCAACCCCCGTCTCTACCTTGTCCGCTGAACCCGTTAATAACTCGGCTACATCTAACGGCGTGATTGGCAATAATACTCCGTCTTGATTCCGAGGCGCAGTAATCTCTAATGATAGTAACTGTCCCGATTGAGAAATCCTGACCCGATTTGACCCTTCAACCGCCACAATCGTAATCTGTCCCCCTGGTGCAGTTAGTTCCCCGGTATTAATCACGGTTCCCCCTAATAGAGTTAAATTCTGTCCCGGAGAAACGGCTAAATTTCCAGCATTGACAATTGTCCCCGATTGGGATAAATCAAAGGCAAATTGATTGGGATCTCCTATCAATTGCAAATAATTATTATCCCCAAATGCATTGAACCAAAGATTATCGCCAAACCCAATCCCTGTCGCGGTTGTGGCAATGAAATCAGCGGGAACATTTAATTGAGCATTTTCCCCAAACACAATCCCGGCTGGATTCATCAAATATAAATTCGGTGTTCCCCCCGTCACCTGAATCAACCCATTAATCAGCGAGGGATTTTCGCCAACCACTCGCCCCAAAATATTCCTCAGATGCGGATTGGCTAAAAAATTAGCAATTTGTCCTGCATCTAAGCCAAATTCCTGAAAACTGTGGAAGAGATTCGCCTCATCTGCATCCAGACTCCCCCCGGAAATGTTAAACTGATTCCCCTCCGGTATGACAACTGTCCCCGTACCATCAGGGGCGGCTGTAATTGGTTCAGCGTTCGTAGTCGGCGCTGTCTTCGCCACCAACATTAAACTCAGAACTAGAAACAACCAGCTAAAGCACCATTGAGCAGATTTCATGGGAGTAAGAGTTAAGGAAGGATCTATCTCAATTTTTTCGCTTGTGCCAGTATTTTTTTCCTGGAAGTTATAAAATTATAGAAAACGATAGCTAATTTAGGTTTTGTTAATTTTAATTTACGTCTAAACGTTCCTTGGATAAGAGTGGTATCGGTTATGAATAGCAGAACTATTGGCGGGCATAAGTAATATCACTGACGTGCTATAGTGTCAAGTAAAAATTGAGGAGAGGGCAATCCGACCGTCTGTAGGGGCGGGTTTTACCGATAACCTGTCAGCCAAAACGGGTAACTTATGTAAACTCGCCCTGTTTCTAGGGTTGTTAATTAATGCAAGAAACCTGAGTCGGGGCGGGTTTAGTCACATCCGGGTGTCACCGAAAAGATAGTAGTGAAACCCGCCCCTACACAATTCAACACTCGCGTTGCGCCACATGCCGTGGCAAGTCAGACCTATTAACATGGGGTAAAAAACAGGTATCATAAACCTTAAAGCCTTCCGTTTTTTACCTTTTTATAGGATAACCCACTTATGTCAAGCGAATTTAACTTCTTTCAACATTGGTATCCCCTCTCGCCGGTTGAAGATCTCGACCCCAAACAACCCACTCCCGTCACCCTTTTGGGGTTGCGCTTGGTGATTTGGAAACCGCCTTCTTCACCAACCTATCGTGTTTTTATCGATCAATGTCCTCATCGGTTAGCACCCTTAAGCGAAGGGCGTGTTGATGAAAAGACAGGAAAGTTGGTATGTAGTTATCATGGTTGGCAATTTAATTCTCAAGGCATCTGTACTCAGATTCCTCAAGCCGAAAATCCCCAACTCGTGACCAAGAATCAAGATAATATCTGTATACAAACTCTTCCCTGTTGCCAGGAAAATGATTTACTTTGGGTGTGGCCCCATGCCAATTCTTCTGAACTAGCGGCGGCTACTCCTCGCCCCCTATCGCCTCAAGTTGATGCCAGTAAAGGGTTTGTTTGGTCTTCGATGGTGCGCGACTTGGACTATGATTGGCAAACCTTAGTGGAAAATATTGCTGATCCTAGCCATGTTCCCTTTGCCCATCACGGTGTTCAGGGAAATCGGGATCAAGCCCAGCCCATTGCTATTGAAATTGTGCAATCAACTGCCAATCGAATTGAGGGGAATACTGTCGGACGTTTTAACACAAAAATGACATTTGAACCGCCTTGTCATTTGGAATATGCTATCAGTTTTGGCGACAAAGGGAAGCAGGTAGGATTGGTAACCTACTGTATCCCAGTTGCTCCCGGTAAATCACGGATAGTAGCTCAGTTTCCGCGTAATTTTGCCAAAAGCTTATCGCGGTTAACCCCTCGCTGGTGGAATCATATCACTGTCCGCAATCTGGTACTGGATGGGGATATGATTTTGTTGCATCAACAAGAACGTTTTTTACAACAACGCCAATCAGAGGAAAGTTGGAAAACGGCTTATAAATTGCTAACCAGTGCCGATCGTTTTGTGATTGAGTTTCGTAAATGGTTTGATAAATACTGCCAAGGAACTTTACCTTGGAAGCAGGTGGGGCTAAATTCTTCAGATACAATTTCTATCAACGATAACCGCCAGGAAGTGCTGGATCGTTATCGACAACATACTCAGCATTGTCGTAGCTGTAGCGCCGCTTTGAAAACGGTGCAGCGTTTACAAGTTGTACTTTTGGGGGGCTTTGTGTTAACAGTTTCTGGAGTCGCTTTACTTCCCGATGTGTTGCGACTGCGTCTGGGTTTACCGTTAATGGTTATGGCATTTTTGGGTTTGGCTGGATTCACTTGGCTGAAAGTTTGGCTAGAACCCCGATTCTATTTTGTGGACTATATTCATGCTCAACGATAGAGGGTTATCTGGTTTTATCAAGCATTGGTATCCCACCTTTTAGATCCCCCTCTTTCCTTTTATATCCCCCTCCCGTCCCCCTTCAAAAGGCTACGGTGTACACACAAGTCGAAGTGAGGAGTATGAATCAAGTAAAATCAGAGACAGAGAAGCGCGATCGCTAAAACTCAGATTGCCTTCACAACCTCCCAACCCTGAGAGAAGACAGACAAATGGATAACCCAATTTTG
>NZ_JAVKEA010000258.1:0-18926 GCF_040221695.1 Coleofasciculus sp. E2-BRE-01
CAAATGCTTGATGCGGGTTTTGGTCAATTCCGCACCATTACCCAATATGTGTGCTGGAAGCGTGGAAAGTTTTTTGGTGTTGTTGATGCCAGAGGCACTTCTCAGGAGTGTCCTGAATGTAAAGGTGAAGTCAAAAAAGACCTGAGTGTTCGGGTACATGATTGCCCTCACTGCGGTTACAAAACCGATAGGGATGTTGCTAGTGGTCAGGTGATCAGAAACCGAGGAATAGAGCAAATTAACTCCGCAGGACTTGCGGATAAGGAAACTGCCTGTGCAGTCGATCTACCGGGGGTTGGTGAAAACCAACCTAGGCAAGTGGCGCAATCCCCTGAGCTTCGACAGGCTCAGCTACCGCGTAGTCGAAGGGGAGTAACCAGGAAATCCTCAAAGTGATTTGGGGAAGCCCACACCATAATTTCCAATTTGGTGTGGGAGGATGTCACTCTGAATTATTAGTAGAAGCATCTGGCGTATCACCTTGGGGTTCATTCGCTGTATTCTCAGTTGAAGTAATGTCTGAGGTCACATCTGTTTCAGGCAAATCTTCAACCGGAACCGTTGTAGGTTCATACCGATGAATGCGAATTCGGTTCAGGCGGGGTCCGGCGGCGGAGATAACTTTTAACTCTAGATTTTCATAATTTAAGATTTCCCCTTGCAGCGGAATTTTTTGGAACTGATATAATAAAAAACCCGCCAAGGTTTGATATTCATCGGTTACCGGTAAATTTAAATCCAAAAGTTCGTTAACTTCTTCTAAATCCATTTGGGCTTGAACTAAAAAGGTTTGTTCATCCACAATTTGGATCGGTACTTCTTCGGGGCTTTCCGGTTCGGGGTTATCACCAATAATTTCCGCCACCAAATCCTTCAGCGTCACCAAGCCAGCCGTACCACCAAACTCATCCACCACCATCACCATTGCCAAGTGCGATCGCTGCATCAAGGGTAGGAGTTCGCTCAAGGGGGTAAATTCCGGGACAAATCGGGCGGGACGAATCCAGGGTTCAATCGGTGTATCTAAGGTTAATTTTCGCTCCGATAAGGGTTTAGCTAACTCTTTAAAATGGATAATCCCGCGAATATCATCCAGAGATTCCCCCGTTACCGGATAGCGAGAATGATCGGTATTGGCAATTTCTTCTAACACCATTTGCACCGTTGCTGTACTGGAAATGGCATCAATACTGGTGCGTGGAACCATGACCTCAGTTGCCAAAACTTCGCCAAATTCAAAGACATTATTCAGTAACTCTCGTTCTTCGGCTTCTAAACCCGTGGATTCCCGCTCGGTGGTAATAATTAACTGTAACTCTTCGGGGGTCACTTGGTTATTCCACCATCCTCCCGTATATTGCACACCAACCAGCCGTAATAAACAGCGCGTTGATTGGTTCAAAATCCAAATAAACGGATTGAAAAATCGGGCAATCACCAGACTCGGAGGACCCAAAAACCGAGCCAACTCTTCAGAATACAGCAGCGCCACAGATTTCGGACAGAGTTCACCGAGAACAATTTGCAAATAAGCAATCAGGAAAAATCCTACCGGAATCGCCAGAGAATGAGCCATTCCTTGAATCATCTCTGGGGGTAAAGGCAATTTAGTCAGTACAGCAGCAACGAAAACGGCGACAGTATTCTCGCCAATCCAGCCCAAGGCTAAACTGGATAGAGTAATGCCTAACTGAGTCGTTGAGAGTAGACGCTCAATGCTCTGTTGTAAGGATTGAACGGTCTTCGCTTGCACATCCCCCGCATCAACCAATTGGTTAATCCGCGATCGCCGCACCGAAACCATAGAAAATTCAGCCGTGACAAAGAAAGCATTGATGGCAATCAAGAGCAGGACTAATAATAATCGCAATAGCATGTCCCGGCTGGTAAGGGGAGTAGAAGCACTCGCAGTCAGAAAAATTAAGTGGGCAACCATAAGAAGGGTAGCAGGTAACCAGCAAAAGCAGTTCTACTGCTTCTTTGAGCAGATCCACAACGGTACTTCACAGACAGCCTCTTTCTAGGGGACTGTATTGATTGACAAATACCGTTTAACATACAGCGAGCAATAGAACCGAACGTAAGAAAAACATTTGCACTAAACCTGCTGGGAGCATATTACCTTTGTCGGTTGAGTTGAGAGACGTAGGCGGAACCTTCTCGTACTCGCCTAGGAGAACTCGAATAGGAGAACTCGAAGGGTAGAGTAACCCAACATTAGGGTTAACCGTTTAGGTTTGGCGATCGCTCTACCCAACCTACTGGAATTTTATATGCTTTCATGCTTAATGATCCCAACCTGCTCCGTTACCATTTACCTGGCGACAGGGATTTCGGACATTTTCAGCTTCAGCTTTTGATCGGGATAATCAGTTAGGGTTAACGAAAGCGCCTTGGCGTCATCCAGCAATGCTGTAGGAATACTCACCGTACCCGAAAATTCCTCACCATTTGACGGTAATTCTCCCGGTAATCCTTCGGTGATCGCACTCAACGCTCGACCTTTGTCGTCGGTAACATTTAAAAAACTATAAAGAAATCGAACCGGATTATCGCCCTCATTCTTCAAACTAACATCCAGCAACAACGAGCCTCCCTGAAGATTGGCGGAACGAACCTCCAACGTGACCCCCCGATCCTGGCTTTTGAGGGGTAAATTTTGATTTGAGCCACTACTGGTAAACGATGTCTCTGTGTCAAATACATCCGATTCAGACGATTCGTCTTCACCTTCAGATTGCTGATTCTCTGCGGCTGACTCGTCTGGCTTATCCGTCTCAGTCTGGCTCTTTGACTCAGAGTCGTTATTATCGGAATTAGAATCTTCATCCTTGTCTTGGTCATGGATATAGGCGTGAACGTTGACCAGAATCTCCCGTTCACTCAACAGCGCAACCTCTTTGTCACCCGGCTCAACCTCCTGGTTATTTGCCAGCTTCTTCGTCGGGCGAACATCGGGCTGAGTCACACCTTTAAGAGCTTCATGACCTAGGGAAAATCCCCACATGGCACTCACAAAGCCGGCACCTAACATCATTGCCAGCAGAATCAGAGTGAGTGCTACAGTCGAGTTGAATTTCATTACTGATTCAAGTTATAGAAGAAGAGTAACACGACTTATGGTTATAGTGCATCGAGACAAGTGACAGCTTACACTAACGCTGGAGGTAATACCCCCGCACCTATCATCAGGTGGGCAAGATTTGTTAAGAATAGCATAAAGCCCAGATGACAGCTCACAGACCTTTATACAGCATTATCATAAATCTCAGGACTAGATTACTCCACGGAGCAGTCCTCTCCATTTTAGTTTTTGTCGCCGCGTTGATGTAAAAAAAGTTGATGGCAAATGTTGCATTTAATTAAGACACTGGATCGGCGGCGCGATCGCAATCTGAATCTCCCAGCATCACCATTATTCTCCCTGTGCGGCTTGGCTGCAAATACCCACTCCTTAACAATAGGCAACAAAGCCGATAACATAAACAAGTGCAGTCGCCTGCCCTCTGCCCCGGTATCTCTTTGTACTAGAAGCATTCTTCTCCAATAGGCAATGAGCATCAGGACTAGCTCAACGGTTGCTTCCAACTCCGATTACTATAATATAGAGAGAGACCGATTAACCAGGGTTGGCCGAGCGGTTGAGGCAGCGAACTCATAATTCGCCCTAGGCAGGTTCAACTCCTGCACCCTGGATTTTGTTTTGACATCCTCCCCCGCTCAAGTGGCTGATATGAAGCCGCTACCGTGGTCATGGAGCTTCAAAGAAAAACTCAGTCCCTTCAATTCGCGGACTCGCTTGGGGTCTAAAGCGAGCCGAGACAGGCAATAATCGCACCGAGGTGTCGAAGGGATTCGGTAAATCCGGAGTACGAATCACTGGATCACTGGCAAACTGTCGGTTTAATGCATCCTCGTAGAGAATATTAATCAATTCGGCATCTCGCTCCAGTTCCAAATCTGGAAATCCCGCACTCCCTATTCCACCCGGACCAATAATATATTCGAGCTGACGCCCAAGACTGCGGTTTTCGTAAAACGTTCCCGATTCGTTGAAAAACGCTCGCTCAAAGGTATCGGGAATCGTTTCTAGGCGGACTGGTTCAAAGTCTGAGGGTTCGGTTTGTGCCAGTGCTGTGCTAGCTACTACTGTGGACGCCGCAACGACCAAACCCCTGAGCCATATCCTCAACCCCTTATGCATAATTCTTCGCCTCACTTTTCCTCAATCATATTCTGATATTTGAATTCAGTATAGTAGTGATTGGATTTTCACCATCTGACTATCATGGCTGACAACAGTAAACCATTGCTTTCTCTGGATACTTCACCCCAATTAACGCAAGAGCGTCAATTGCTGCTGGATTTATTTTGTCAACTGGCTTACAAAGAGGGAGACTTTGTTCTCTCATCGGGACAGCGCAGTTCCTATTACATTAATGGTAAACAGGTGACACTGCATCCTCAGGGAGGATTAGCGATCGCACAATTGCTACTGTCTCTCCTTCCCCAAGATACTCAAGCTGTTGCAGGTTTAACCTTGGGCGCTGATCCGATTGTCAGCGCCGTGAGTGTGGTGTCAGCTCTAGAAAATCGACCTATTCCCGCTTTAATTATCCGTAAAGAAGCCAAAGGACATGGTACAAGGGCATATATCGAGGGTCCGAATCTGCCAGCCGGCGCCAAGGTTGTGGTGTTAGAAGATGTGGTAACCACCGGACAATCGGCAATGAAAGCGGTTGAGCGGCTGCGAGAGGCGGGGTATCAAGTGGATCAGGTGCTGGCGTTAGTTGACCGTCAGCAAGGCGGTGCTGAGTTTTACCAGTCGGTTGGGTTAAAGTTTCAGGCGGTATTTACGATTCAGGATATCCAACAACGTTATCAGCAGCGCCTACATCAGTAGAGTTTGCTGAATAAGTAATGCTGTGAGGGGGAAGCGGTGTAGAGACGTGCCATGGCACGTCTGGGAGCTGGGGGAGCGAGTAGAACAAATGACCAGACTTTTCACGGTATTTGGGGCAATGTGTGTAGGGGCGGGTTTCACTACTATCTTTTCGGTTGCATCCAGATGTGACTAAACCCGCCCAGACGCTTCAAAAGCGCGTCTCTACAATAGTTTCTAGACTTCCCGTGAAAAGTCTAGAACAAATGACAAATGACAATCATCACGCCAATCCCTGAGAGACAAAACCAGCCCAATAATAGGGATGAGAAAAAGGCTGCTTCTCCTGCACCAACAACTGCAAACGCTGCTGTTGTACCTGAATCTTATCCGCTAAATCCTGCCACTTCTGGCACTCAGCTACATCACTCTTAACGTTGGCATCATTCCGCCAAGTCATCGCCTGATCATACTGCTGTTGCAACGACTTGCCAATCTCCCCTTGATAATTCCTGGCAAACTCCTCTCCGGTTAAATTCCGCAATTTAATCTGCCCCTGCTGCAATGCCTGAGAACGGCTCATCCCCGCCTGACGAAAATTGTAGTAAAAAACCGCTAACAGGGCACTGGCTAAGTCCTCTACCGACCACTGCGTACTCACCACACTCCTGGCTCCAGCACAGAGAAATCCTGTGGCTAAACTGAGTAAATCATCGGTAACTTCGTTAACACTAAAATTGACCTCGCAGCAGCAGGCAAATACATCAGATAAATTGGGCATTCGCCAACCGGGGCTGATGAGTTGACTCAGGGTTAGAGAACCATCCCCTAATACTAAATAAGAGTCTAGAGGTTGCATCGGATTCGATGTAGCATGATGGCTAGAGTGGAGAACTTGCACCTGTGAGGCTAAGATTTGATATTCGGTTACTGTCGCCTTGCGCCCTTCCGGGGGAACGTCTCTATCCCATCAATCGGCAACGCAGCAAAGGGCATTTGATGTAACCGCAAATGAGGCACAATAATTAATTCCTCAATTCCGATGAGATATTGAGAAATCAAATCCTTTAACTGCAAACGCTGGGCGAGTTCTTGGAGAAACGTTTCTATGTTTTCTCGCCATTCTGCATTTGCTCCAATGTAGGAATCGAACCAGTTTTTAGCTATCCAATTCTGGAATGTTTCAATTCCCTGTCCTTTACAGGTATAAACTTGTGGACTCTGATCCTTAAGCAGGATAAAAATATGAGTATCATCACCCGTAGTATACAAACTCAGCAGGGCAGTGGTATCATTTTCGATTAACTCCTGTATCTGGTTTAACTTCAGATGTTCTACCTGAATTTGTCCCGCTAATACCGGATCATAACGGCGTAGTTGTTTCCAAACCTGTTGTTTCTGTTCCTCTAATTTTTGAATTTCTGATTGGATTGCTGCTAATACTTGCTCATCCGGTAATCGACGACTCTTCGTTAATGCTGGCGTCGCTTCTGTTTGAGAATTAAACCGTAGGCTATTAATCTGCTGCTGTAGTTCCTCATAGTCGATTAACAACGCTTGAACTTCTGGAGTAATTTCTCCCCCTGGGTTAAGCACATCACTCGCCATCAATTCAACTAAGCGTTGACAACGGAAGCGTTCGGTAGATTCTAAAGCTTTGCCAATTTCACCGATATTCAGATAAGCTTGAATAATTCTTTCGTAGACATAAATTGACTCTGTGAGAATCTCCTGGCGGCGTTCTTCATCAATCACCCAGTTACGGCTTTGTTCGACAGCTTGAATGGCTAGTTGATAACTTTGAATCGCTAATTTAAAATCCTGAGTATTCCAGGCGAGGTTGCCTAAATTTTGGCTAGTTTGGAAGCACTCAATTGGGAATCTATTAGGAGTATAGACAAGTAAAGCGTTATGATAATGTGCGATCGCGGCTTCTAAATTCTCAGCCCTATCCCCGCCTATTCTATAACTGTAGGCATTCCCCAGATTGTTTTGAGTCATTGCCCATTGTTGGGGAAAGTCTGACTGGGTACAGACAAGTAAAGCGTTATCATAATGTGCGATCGCGGCTTCTAGATTCTCAGCCCTATCCCCGCGTATTCTATCACTATAGGCATTCCCCAGATTGGTTTTGGTTGCCCAATATTGGGGAAAGTCTGACTGAGTATAGACAAGTAAAGTGTTATTAAAATGTGCGATCGCGGCTTCTAGATTTTCCGCCCTATCCCCGTGTATTCTCTTACAGTAGGCAATAGCCAGATTGTTTTGAGTATTTGCCCATTGTTGGGGAGAGTCTGACTGGGTACAGACAAGTAAAGCGTTATGACAATGTGCGATCGCGGCTTCTAGATTCTCTGCCCTATCCCCGCCTATTCTCTGACTATAGGTAGCGGCCAGATTGTTTTGAGTCATTGCCCAATATTGGGGAAAGTCTGACTGGGTACGGACAAGTAAAGCGTTATGATAATGGGTGATAGCTTTTTCCAAGTTTTCAGCCCTATCCCCGCGTATTCTATCAAAATAGGCAGCGGCTAGATTGTTTTGAGTAGCTGCCCAATCTTGGCGAAAGTCTGACTGGCTAAGGAAACGTAAAGCATTATGATAATGGGTGATAGCTTTTTCTAAATTATCCGCCCTATTCCCGCGAATTCTATCACAGTAGGCATTAGCCAGATTGTTTTGAGTCATTACCCAATCTTTGGGAAAGTCTGACTGGCTAAAAATGGGAACAACAGCTTGATATCCAGCAATCGCAATTTCTTTATTACTAGCGATATTCCCCAACGTAAACTGTCCCATCAAATTACTGAAAGATAAAATAGCCTCAGCGAGGGATTCGGCGACTTCTGGTTCAAGTTTAGCTAATGTTTCTTTTGCCCATACTGTCAGTATATGAGCGAGTTTATCATCCAGCTTATTCAGATTATTTTGTAGCAGAGGGTATATTGATTGAGGACGATTATCATCTTCCACTATCTGCAATACAGATATTAAGAAATTGAGATAGTCTTGGAGTGTTACCGAGGTATAACCTAACCCCCCTAACTCACCTTTGCTACTAGGCAATGGGGGAGTATTTCTCCCCTCTCCTTGCAGGAGAGGGGCAGGGGGAGAGGTTGAAGAAATTCCCAAAATTTCCGCTAATTCTGCTGCTAACGCTAGTAACCACTTCGCGGAATTCTCATTTCCCGCCTCTGCCATTTGTGCCGCGACTGATTTCATTACCTGCACAAATTCCTGATCCACTAATTCGGCGTTCGCCTGTAATAAGGATAATTCTTCCCCATTGGGACAATTCAGCAGGGATTTAATCAGATTAATATAGGCAGTCATTCGTTGTTCGTCCATTGATATTTATTCTCGGCATTCAAAACGTTTACATAAACAAACTATTGAACAGAAACGATTAATATTTAGTCGTTGAGAGAGAGATATTCAAGCCCCCCTTTTTAAGGGGGGTTGGGGGGATCTACACCTCCACCACCTCAAACGCCTGATAAAACCCCCACCAATTTTCCTCTGCTTCCAAATTAACCCACAATTGATGCAACCGTTCCGTATCCCAAATCGGTGCAGGTTCCTCCTCATTCGGCTTTAACCAGGGAAACTCTAACCAGCGATTCACCACAATCCCCAGAAACTCTTCTTTTCCCGTACTATCAAACTTAATTTTATCTTGCTCACAAATTGCCCCAAGCTGAGGCATGAGAATTGTTTCTCCCGTGAGTCGATTCCTTGGCGCAAACGCGGCTGATGGACACATTACATACTGACTCTCACTACCACGATTCAGTAATAATAAATGTCCCGCATCACACTCTAAATCAATATGCATCATCGAGGGAATATTCACCCCAATCACAGGTTGTTCTCGCGTCTTCCCCACAGGAACCACTAATTTTCTATCCCCCGGCTTAACCGGAGTAAATCGAATCCAATCTGCTGGAGAATCCGCCTGCTTTACCAACCCCTGCCAAAT
Organism: Coleofasciculus sp. E2-BRE-01; assembly: GCF_040221695.1. Taxonomy (NCBI): domain Bacteria; kingdom Bacillati; phylum Cyanobacteriota; class Cyanophyceae; order Coleofasciculales; family Coleofasciculaceae; genus Coleofasciculus; species Coleofasciculus sp. E2-BRE-01. The sequence continues at coordinate 8,862 of NZ_JAVKEA010000258.1, forward strand.
CCAATCCAATTGCCATCGGGGGAACTTATTCTCCCACAACCACTGATAAACCACCTCCCACACGCCTTTTTTACCCCGTTGTCGCTGAATTAACGGCGCTGTATTCACGCCATCGTTTGCCATTTCCTCACCAAACACCTCCACCAGCCGCCGAATTACATTTTGTACCGTTGTATTAATTGAGGTTTGACAATTAACCCCCTGTAACGGTTCTGTCTGACTCATTTGTTTGGCGATTTCCAGATGAGACGGCTGAGACTCCCGCCGCTGAAACCGCAGCGGAAAGAAGATGCGTTCTCTAAGATTTTTATCGGTAATATCTCGTGGAAATAACTGCTGGTTGATATCGTCCAAAAAGTTTTGATTGTCATTCATAGTGTTAACCCTCGGTTTTTGACATTTTCACCCTCATTACCTAACCCGCTTTTATACCCCTCCCGTCTCCCTTCAAAGCCTAATTTTTTAGGGGAAGTCTAGAAACCTGAATCGGGGCGGGTTTAGTCAAATCTGGATGCAACCAAAAAGATAGTAGTGAAACCCGCCCCTACACAATCTCTCACTCACAACCAGTTTCTCTTGAACGAAACAAAGGGTCAAAAATTACCTCCCTTTGTTGTGTCACATACCGTTCAAAGTTAGCGGCTTAATCCCTTTTTGTTCCCCTCTTGCTCCCCTCTTGCTCCCCTCTTGCTCCCCTCTCCCAAGCTTGGGTGTGGGGCTGGGGGTGTGGGCTGGCTTAAGCTGATGGTGAAGAAGATTGTGGCTTAACTTGACCTGGATAGCAAGCCTTGCGCCCCTCCATTTAACGTAGCAAAACCGATGTCAATTGTCAGCAGAAACACCCTAAAAAATAAAACCTACTATTTCCAGCTATTTCCAATTATTTCCGACTATTTATAAACCATTTACCCCTATTGACAGACAATTATAGTAATCGCCATAGCGGTTAAGACGCATCATTTAGTAGAGACGTTGCATGCAACGTCTGGAACAACAGTTCGTTTGTCCTAATCGATGTGTCTACTGCTATAACTGCAATTTACCACCACACCAATCAATCAAATAACTTTTTCTAACTATTTACTTCCAGTTTTCAAGCTATTTATTCCATCGCCAGACTAGACCTCATAAGCCTAAATTCAAAGAGGTCAAACCATGAAATCCCCAACATCCAAAACCTGGAAAAAGAAACTCTGGCTATTAGCCGAATTCCTAATTCCTAATCTCATCGGCTGGTTGTTCAAATCCAACCTAGAACCGGGCGTGAGTCTTTGCTTCCTACTGTGGAATTGGCTAATGGATGAACAGATGCAATCCGATGAACACCAACGCCGCAAATCCTGGCTCATGTTCTTAATTCTGTCTGGTATGGTGTTAGCGATATCCTTCAGTTTTCCTGCTTCCTCTGTAGATTGTGAGACATCCATTAACCCTCAAATTGGTCACGATTTATAGTAGAAGGTAGAAGGTAGAAGGGAATAGGAGTGCGATCGGTTCGCCTACTTCTTACTGTTGTACAATTGACGGCTTCTTACCAATTAACCAATAGGTTTTCATCTTCCCCTTGCCTTTAACCCGGATAAACCCCCGTTCGACTAACTCATACTTGTCTCGCAAGCGCTGATACGTTATCTCAGTCACCTGAATTTTGTCCGGTTGACCGCGAGATTCCATGCGACTAGCGATATTCACCGCGTCACCCCAAATGTCATAGCTAAACTTAGTCGTACCAATAACGCCAGCAATGACGACTCCAGTGTTAATCCCAATCCGCAAACGAAAATTCTTACCCGTTGAGGTGTTGATGTGTTCAAGGCTTTCTTGCATATCCAGTGCCATTTGCGCGATCGCATCGACATGGTTACTCTGAGGAGTAGGCAGTCCACCAACCACCATATAAGCATCCCCAATGGTCTTAATTTTTTCCAAACCATGCTTTTGTGCCAATCGATCAAACGTAGAAACGATCATGTTGAGCAAGCTAACCAGTTCTTGGGGAGAAATCTGACCCGCTAGTTGAGTGAACTTCACCAAGTCGGCAAATAAAATTGTCACATCTTCATGTTTCTGGGCGATTAATCCTGGCTCATGTTGCAACTGCTTGGCAATGGGTTGGGGCAAAATATTAAGTAATAAGTTCTCAACTTTTTGCTTTTCCCGTTTTAAAGCCGCATCAGTTTGCTTGCGTTGGGTAATGTCATGAAAGAAAACCGAGAGTCCTTCATAGGAGGGAAACGCTCGCACCTCAAACCAGCATCTGATCGGTGGGTAGAAGGCTTCAAAGGTGACAGGAGTCTGTTGATCCATTGCTTTGTGATATTGCCGATCAAATTTTGAACCCACCGCATCGGGAAAAGTGTCCCAGATATTCTGACGCAGTAATTCTTCAGGTTGGCGCTGTAAAATTTGAGCGCCGACTTGATTAACGTAGGTAAATCGCCATTGTCTATCCAAGGCAAAAAACCCATCAGTCATGCTTTCCAGGAGTTCGACGACTTGCTGATCTGAGACACGCTGTTTGGCTTCGACTTCCCGGCGTCGAGCAATTTGGCGATTTAACCGAGTTATATTCAACCGTAGTTCCATTTGGTTAATCACCTGACGGCTGAGGGCTTGTAGGGCGTTGATCTGTTGCGGTGTGAGATCGTGAGGAATCTGGTCAATCACACACAGGGTTCCCAGGGGAAAACCATCTTCAGTTACTAAAGGAGCGCCCGCATAGAATCGGATATTCGGATCAGACGTTACCAGAGGGTTCCCGGCAAACCGCTCGTCTTCTAAGGCATTGGGTACAACCATGATATCTTCCGGATTCAGAATAGCATGAGCGCAAAATGCCTGGTCTCTGGGTGTTTCTTGCGCCTCAATGCCAACTTTTGACTTAAACCACTGGCGATTTTGATCAATCAGGCTAATCAGGGCGATGGGAGTCCCACAGATGTGCGAGGCTAACATCGTGAGGTCATCAAAGTCTTGTTCGGGTAGGGTATCAAGAATGTTGTACCCCTGAAGAGCCTTGATCCGCTCGGCTTCGTTGTGGGGTAAAGGTGCCGCTTGCATCGGGGGTTGGGTAGAGGAATACTGACGCGGCTGATGCGACGCGATTGTATTATACAAACCTTTACCGAGTTTTGCCAGCCATCTGATGATACTGACAATTCCTCTAGTCAGATTTTTTTTTAACCTTCTACGTTGACGATTCGGCTTAAACAAGGGTTAACCGTTTTGAAACACTGCACAATGTATCTAAATGGTAGCCACACCACTTGAAGCATGAACATTAATGACTTGCTGGTAACTATTTTGACTGAAACGGTGAAAACCTGCATAAGCCCCAAGAATCAATTCCAGTTAATAAACAAGAAAAAAAGGTGGGTAATACCCACCCTTTGCTTATATGTGTTATAATTTAAAGCTAACTTTGCTTAACCGGTTCCTTGGCTAAGAACTTCTCCAATTCTGTCAACGCATCCGCATCAACCTTGGTTTGCATCGGGCAGAACTTGGGTCCACACATCGAACAGAATTCAGCCGTTTTATAGATATCCGCTGGTAACGTTTCGTCGTGATATTCTTTTGCCCGGTCGGGGTCTAGTGACAACTCAAACTGGCGGTTCCAGTCGAAGTTATAACGGGCGCGGGAGAGTTCATCATCTCGGTCTCGTGCGCCGGGACGTTGGCGTCCAATATCAGCAGCATGGGCAGCTATTTTATAGGCGATTAAGCCATTTCGCACGTCTTCAGCATCCGGCAATCCTAAGTGTTCTTTCGGCGTCACGTAGCACAGCATTGCTGTTCCATACCACCCCGCCATAGCTGCCCCGATCGCGGACGTGATATGGTCATAACCGGGGGCAATATCAGTCACCAAGGGTCCTAGCACATAGAACGGTGCTTCGGAACACTCTTCCATCTGCTTCTTGACATTAAACTCAATTTGATCCATCGGCACATGACCGGGACCTTCCACCATCACTTGCACATCATGTTCCCAAGCGCGACGAGTCAGTTGTCCCAGGGTTTTCAGTTCGGCTAGTTGCGCTTCGTCAGAGGCGTCATGAGTACAACCTGGACGCAGGGAATCACCTAAACTGAACGAGACATCGTACTTCTTGAAAATCTCGATAATATCGTCGAAGTGGGTATAGAGAGGATTCTGCTTATGATGGTGCAGCATCCACTTCGCCAGGATACCACCACCGCGAGAGACAATCCCGGTGAGGCGATTTCTCACCAACGGTAGATGTTCAATCAGAAGTCCCGCGTGAATGGTTTGGTAATCAACACCCTGCTGGGCATGTTTCTCAATAATCTGGAGAAAATCATCCGCCGTCAGGTTTTCTATCGTACCGTGAACGCTTTCCAGGGCTTGGTACACGGGTACCGTACCAATGGGTACAGGGGAAGCGTTGATAATCGCGGTGCGGATTTCATCCAGGTTTCCGCCCCCGGTGGATAAATCCATCACGGTATCCGCGCCATATTTAACCGCCAGGTTCAACTTGGCGACTTCTTCGTCAATATTAGACGAATTGGGAGACGCACCGATATTAGCATTGACTTTACACTTAGACGCGATGCCGATCGCCATCGGTTCTAAGTTGGTATGGTTAATGTTGGCAGGAATAATCAATCGTCCCCGCGCCACTTCATCCCGAATCAGTTCTGGGGAAAGGTTTTCCCGCCTTGCGACATAATCCATTTCCTCAGTAATCAGACCTTGGCGGGCGTAGTGCATTTGTGTAACATTACCCTGTCCTTGCCGCTTCGCGACCCATTCTGATCTCATATTCAGATTCCTTTTAATAAACCGCTTCCCTCCGCTGGTCTTAACCAGTCTCAGGTTCTCAGGGTGTAATCTCAGCCTGGTTGCTCAGGCACCCCTAGCTTTAGTTGTTCATCGTACCACTAGGCTTGGGTGAGGGGATAAAGCTTTATAAAAATTTACATTTGGAGTGACTTGGCACACCTACATAGATAAACCTTAACCCGTAGTGGACTGACACAGCTAAAATTGTGGAATAGATTTGACGTTTAAACCGGGCGCAAGCCTTGCGCCCCTACAATTCTAATCCACCAAATAAGGTGTGCCACAACAGTAGGGTGGGTTAGGCGGTACTCAACCCACGGAAACGAACCATTGAATCATCTATCCGCCGTAACCCACCAAGTTATCCTTGATTCCTAAATCTCAAATCCAAGAGGGTGCTATGTTTATTTTTAATTAAGGGTTACAGTATTGATGAAATTGGTGATTAATTGCCGATTTATTCTATTTGAGCTGGGTTAATCCAGTCGGTGGGGTTGATGTATGTTACCTAACCAAATCAAGGGCTAAAACCCTTACTCCGAACTACGCACGAACCTCAAGTTCAAATCGCTCCATCTCTTTGTCGAATAATTCCTGAATTTTCGGCAAATCAGATACTAATGTTCCCCGTTCATCCCGGAATGTGCGGTTGGGATCTCCCTTAAATGACAGCCAGTTAAAACTGGTGACAATAGCAAACTTGGAGTCTGAGATAAGGATTTTGGCGTGGGTATCACCCAAACGCTTGAGACAAAAGTTATCGTACTGCTGCTCTAATTTTTTTATCGCTTTTTCTGCTTTTTTGTCGCGGGTTTTCTGATTGTCATCTTCCCCTAAGCCATATCCAATAAAAACCTTGACTCCCCGCTTGAGAAGTTTCTCTAACTGTTGAATTAACCACTCATTCGTCGCGTTGGCTCGAATCCAAGGAGAAATAATTAAAAGACGTTCTTGACTATCTCGGAGCGCCTGTTCGAGCAAAGGGCGATGTTCGTACACCTCTAACCAACGAATCGGAACAGCATTGAGTTGAGCCTGGAGTTGTTCTATTTCCTGGTTAGCGGCTTGAAGTTGTTGCTTAAGTTCTCTCTTTTCGTGATCCGTCTGGGTTTGTTCAAGACTCTGGCGAGTGGTTTTAATAGTATCGCGAACCGAAGTTACCTTTTCTTTTATGTTCTCCACTTCAACGAGTGGAGCTTGAGCCACAAATTCACGTCCTAAAATATCTTCAGCTAATGTCTTGAATTCGCTGTCCTTAAGATTTTCTAGGATACGGAGTTTCTTCGCAGCATTAGCACGAGCAAAAGCTTGTTCATGCTCAGAGGATAGCCTACCATCAATGGCAAAAGCAACCTGCACCTCATTGCTATCTTTGGCTTTATAGATTAGGGCTAATGCAGGTTGAAAAAATCGCTGTCGGCGCTCAATAGCTTTTAAAGCCAGAATATCTTGTTCTCGCGATCGCGATCGCGTTTTTTTCCTCTCCTTTTCTGCTTGACTAATAATTTTGTCTACATCCGTTAGTTTAATGTCCGATAGTTCTGGAGGTTTTGCGGGAAAAGGCGGAATTTCTATCATTCCTTGCTGACGCAAATATTTGGGACTTAGCAAATTTCTTTCTAATCGTCCATACCAGCGTACATACCTTAACAGTCCGTCAAAATTAATTGTAAAACTGCGCTCTTCGGGGACAATAATTTGAGCTTCCCTGAGCGTTCGTTCTCCTTTTTTAGTCAGCTTCCAAACTTGCATCGCCGAGTCTTCTGGAGCGATGAGGTCAATATTTTCGCTCAACCGTAGCTCAATCATGGCTTCTCTAAGAATAGAGAGTTCTAAACCCAGGAATCCAGCGATATCCTGTTCTGAGGATAACCCTGCATGAATGGCTTTCAAAACATATTCTTCTATGGGAGGAATCGGCTTACGAATTTGAGTCAGAGCTTGAACCGTTATTTTATAAACAGGTAAACCCACTTCTCTATAGCTAACCAAGTCAAAGCCAGCTCGATTATCGTAGCGACGAGCGATTTGTTCCTGATCATATTGTTCTGGGCAAATTAAGAAGTCATATTTCGGGACATTCATTACTCAGCCTCCTTGAGAGAACAATACTCTGGATTACACTCAACATAATCCACAACTCGACTAAGAGGATTATGGCGTGAGGTGCGACAGAAGAGATGATCGCCGACAATAACTAAACCAACTTTTCCTCTCGATAACGCCACATTCAGCCGCTCAGATTCCCGGAGAAAACCCATGTCACCCTTTTTATTAGAACGAGTCACCGAGTAGACAGCAATATCAGCTTCGCGCCCTTGAAATGCATCAACGGTATTGCACTCAATTGTCAGTGCTGACAACTTATCGGATTCTGAATCTAGGGAACGATTGAGTAGTTTTAACTGGGCTGAGTATCCGGTTAATACAGCAATGCTGTAGTTAGTTGGAACATTGATTGCCATCTGATTGAGTTGCTTGAGCAATTTAATAATAACGTTTACTTCACAGACATTGTTATAGCTAGGATTAGCATACTGTTCGTGAAAATTAGGAAGGTTCGCCGTCGTAAACCAAGTTACTGGTTTAGGGATAACAGAGTTTAGATTGGCATCTATATCAGTTCTTGCACTTTCAATTTTACCTTCATAAAAGCACTGACTGACTAACTCGCCAATCGGTTTAACCATGCGATGTTGAATCGTCAACATCTTGCGGTTAGCTTCGGGAAGCGTTCTCAAGAGATAATCAAATAACGTTTCCTTGATATCCTCTTGATTCAGATCATAGTTGTTGAGAAATTCAGTATCTCGACTTGCTTCATCTTGGAATGGGGGAAGTTGTTTAGGATCACCAACCAGAATCCAGCGTCGCGATCGCGCCAAGGGAACCAACGCTTCTGTCGCCGTCGCTTTGGAGGCTTCATCGACAATACACAAGTCAAATTCGATATCCTGAATGTCTCTGGGAATCCCGATACAGGTTCCCGCCACGACTTGCGATCGCTTAATTAAAGGAACAGTAAATGTTTCATTTCGACCAAACTGATTAAACCATTCTGTCTGAATACTCAGCATTTTTTGCAGCATCTTCGCATCAGAACTGTTGGCGTCATTAATCAAGAGGCTTGCATAACCTTCTAGCTCCTCAACTGACATTTTTAAGAGTTCATCATATTCAATTTCACTTAACTCATATAAGCGTTTAGCTGTTTTCTTTTCCTCATCACGAGCCAGTTTAGACTGCTGACGCAAACGGTCAATTTCTTCGACAATACTTTGAACTTCATCTACCCTGGCTTTAGGTATTCTCTCTATCGCTAGTGAGTTTTGATTGTCCGGATCATAAGCATTAGGGCAAATCTCATCTAAATCTTGCTGCCAAATTTGAATTTCTTCTCTCAGAGTCTTAAGCTTCATGGCTATATTTTTTAACTCTTGAAACAGACTTGACATTTCACTGTCATCGGCAGAAATACCGGGTTGCGCTGACCAAGTAGCAATGAACTGTTGTCCCTTAGCAATAACATCCTTTCTCCACTGATTCATCTGTTCATCTAGCAGAAGCGAGTGAACCTCTTTTGATACCCGTTCATGGTTGCCAATCCGCACCAATTTTAAATCAGAATTTTCCGCTTGAATCCGTTCGAGAGCGTTATCGAGGGCGACATGAGTCTGGGAACTGAGCAGAATTCGCGCATCAGGGTTTTGCTGAATCGTTTGCAGGATAACTTCTGTAATAAATGTTGTTTTTCCTGTACCGGGTGGACCTTGAACAATCAGAAAATCCTGAGTCGAGAGTGCTGCTTTAACAACTTCCTGCTGCGACGAATTGAGGGATTGAATAAACGGTATAGTTTTATCTAAATTTGGAGAACAAGCTTGTTGGGGATTAACCAGTAAATTGCGTAAATCTGCGCGAACTGCACGGTCAAATCGCACAGCATCCAAAGCCGCTTTCTGACGATTTAGGGCAACTTCAGCCGCATGACTATCAAAGCGTAGTTCTCCTGATTTTGGTAATCGATCAGGCGTTCCATATCTGATATAGAGGATTAATTGATCATCGTTTATTTCTTCAACATCTCCCCGAAGGACGCTATAGCCATTGGCAGTCTTGATATGACGAGGTTGTCCAGTAATGTCGTCATATGGAAGGGATTCTATTTCAAAGACAACGCGATTATCCTCATCAGTAAAGCTCTTATACCGAATCGGTGTCTCGCGTTTTTCTTCCCAATCTGTCTTGGCTCTAAGAATATCACCCCATATCCGAAATAAGCGTTGCTTGTCTTCTTCAGCTTTTCGCTGTTTTAGGTTAGCTGCGTGTTCTTCTACAGCAAGTTGAAGTTCGCGAATAACGTCCTCGGCGTTTGATAACACTAGAGGTTTACCAAACTTAAATTCATAAGGTGGTTCCCAGGAACGCTCCCGATTTTGTTCGAGTATAGCGCTCGAAAAAGATTGAGCGTTGATGATGACTAGATGGTCTCGCTCTACTGCTATATGATATCCATAGGAAACACCAAATATAGAGTAGTGACCTGCGGGGAATTCTTCTTCAGGACTGGCGGCATTAAATTTTCTGTAGCGAGTGATGCCGCAAGCTGTATTGAGATCCTCTAAAATAATATCCTGGATTTCATTTTCAGAGGCATTTAGTTCATTTTGTAAATTGTCCAGAGCAGTTCGAGTCAGTTTTAAGTAGCAAGTCAGCGTCTTCGTCAACCCAGTTTGGGTTTGGGTTCTTTGAATGGCTTGGAGTTGTGCTAGGAGAACCTCGGCGTTGTTTGGACGTTCTGCGGGATCACGGGAAACAGCATGCTCAATAATGTCAATAATTGACTCTGGCGCATTCAAGGCTGCGATCGCGTCAGGGATGCTATCGTAATTGATAAGCTCTACAGTTGTTAGGCACTTGAGTACCAAAACGCCGAAGCTGAAGACATCACGGGTGTAGGTATAAGAACCATCATCCTCCTCTGGCGGCGTGAAGGGACGAGAAACAAACTCTCTGAGTGTTACACTAGGTTGCAGGTAGCTTTTGAGCTTAGAAATGCCAAAGTCAGCCAGTTTTGGCTTGCCATCACCACCAACTAAAATGTTACTGGGTTTGATAAGCTGTTCGGCATTTAAATAGGGTATAATTAAAATAGGAAATCCGAAAAACGAAAAAAATATGCCAGCCAAAAATTATTTGAAACCCGCTCAAAAAGAAAAATTACAAGTTGCTCTAAAAACCGAGAAAAATGCAGA
>NZ_JAVKEA010000259.1:0-4233 GCF_040221695.1 Coleofasciculus sp. E2-BRE-01
TCTGCATTTTTCTCGGTTTTTAGAGCAACTTGTAATTTTTCTTTTTGAGCGGGTTTCAAATAATTTTTGGCTGGCATATTTTTTTCGTTTTTCGGATTTCCTATTTTAATTATACCCTATTTAAATGCCGAACAGCTTATATTAATCGCGGTTTAGCTTACTACTACCAGGGAGACTATGAAAAAGCGATCGCAGATTATACAAGTGCACTAGAACTAGATCCTTATAATTATAATGCCTTCCACAATCGCTCCCTAGCTTATCAACGTTTGGCAGAAGTTAAAGAGCAACGCAACTAAGTAGGTGGGGACAATTAAAGTTAACGGTGGGGATCGTCATTCGTCATTCGTCACTCTTCACCTTGGATATTTTGACCGTAAATCGTGCGAGAACCGGGATCAAGAATCTTTTCAGGTTCAGGTTGACGATCGCTTCACCTTATTAATCCAACCCTGACTCAGACTCAACACCTGGGAATAAGGCAAGTCTGTATCGAGTACCAAATCAAACACAAACGGTTTAACCCAATCAGGAAACCATCGATGGAATAACCTTTTTACCATCGTTCGCAAGAAAAACTCGACTACCAAGAACTTCTGGCGAGGGAAGGTATAATCCGATAACTCTCGCAAAGCATGGGCATCGGGAACTCGCTGCTCGGAAAACTTGGGTAAAACCTGATCCCAATCATCTCCATACTGCTCTAACAACTGCCCCAAAATCAGCACATCTTCCAACGAAGAATTACACCCCTGTCCAATCGAAGGAGACACCGCATGAGCTGCATCGCCAATGAGCAACATACTATCTCCTTCATGAAAGCGATCGCAGCGTACTGTTAACACCCTCGCCACCGGACGCTTCAGCAATGCCTCTGCCTCCTCCAGGGACATTAACTGACCAAAGATTGGGAATTTTTCCTGACAGAAGGTATGAACCTCTTCCTTGGTGGATAACCCTTCTAGAGGATTATTCTCAGCCCCAAAAATAATTACTCCATGCAACTGATCTCCGGGTTGGGGAACCATCAGCATCCGGGCTTGATTGTTCAAATTATAAACATGGATTTTATTCGGTTCTAACTCCACTCCAGCACTCGGATTGAGCCGACTTAAAAACACCGATTTATAGGCATCGGGGACATAGTTTTGGGAACAGGTAAAGCCAGCATTGTGGGCTAAATACTCTCGAACTTGCGATCGCGCCCCATCAGCCCCCACCAGGAGATCGTAGTCAGCCGTAAAGCTATCTCCTTCCTTTGGGTGCAACGTCACGGTTTTAGCCGTTCCATCCACCGCCGTACATTCACAGTTGAAATGTACCTTAACCTGGTTCGGACTAGAGGTTTCGTTTAAATGCTTCAATAGAATCGAAACGAGGCGATTGCGGTCAATTGTGAGAACCGGATTTTGGCGAGGAATCTGTCGGAGTTTGCCCTTTTTCCCATATAGAATTGTCCCTTCACAGAACACGCTTTGAGCCGCGATCGCCTCCTCTAACCCCGCAATGGCTTGAATGGCTTTTCTGCCCCGTTTTTGAAGCGAGATCGGAAATGTGCGGTCACTCGAAATATCAGTTAAGCGAGGGTCACGACGGCGTTCATAGATGTCAATATTGTAGTTGCATCGGCGCAATAAATAATGTGCCAGTAGCAGTCCCGCCGGACCCGCTCCAATAATCACAACCTTTTGAACCATGATTGTTTGTCACTGTTAATGAAAGTCCACCTACTTATCTTTGTGGAAGCTAATCCGTTGAACGGTGGCGACGGTAAGCCACTCCGCTGATCCCCAGCACGAGTAGTCCCAGCAACACACCGGGTTCAGGAGTCTTGGCCACTTCGGCAACTTCTCCATCTTCTGTTAAGCCATAGATGCGGAAACGAGCGACTTGCTTTTTGACTTTGCCTTGGCTATCCTTGTAGCCATTTTCGACTTCTGCGGGTTGACCGGGAATTTCCGGCGCCAGATAGAAGTCATCTGGTGCATTGCCAATTCGTGCAATGCCGATCGCGGGGTAGATGGCGCACTTGGTGATTTTGGGGTTTTGAAACATCGCTAATTTGTCAGTGATTTTTGAAATTGAGAAATGCCAGCCAAGGCGATCGCGAATTGCGCCGAATCAAGTGATAGTTCTAATTGATTGACTTCAACTTCTCACGGGTCGATTAATTTCAAAGTGAATGTGGTCATCATGACCGGAAGCCCGAGTACATAATCCTTCACCTATGAGAGTCGGATCGTTAAAGAAAACAGACCGCACTAGCTTTTGCTGACCTATCGCTTTAAGGAGATCGCGAGCAGCCTTTTTATCGAAACTCGCACTTTACCATTCAATTCCGCCAGACTTTCCATCAGTTCTAGGGAGTAAAACATCGCACATTAAACCTGTTTCGTGTCCTTCATGATCGTCTGTATCTCCTCCTTGAGGACGGCTAACGTCATTGATGGTGAAGGGTGCGGAAGTCGGACTTGTCCCGTGGTAATCTTTGGCAATAGATCGAATTGTATCAGCCATCCAACTGGTGCCAAAATCATGATCGTCGCTGGTTTGTTCCTTTTCGTAGTTGACAAAATTGATAGATGAATCGCTATCTGGCATTGTTTTCCAAATAGGAGCATTAGCGGCTTGCAACCAGCGATGAGTAAGTCTTGCCAGATCGACTCGTCCATCGCCTTTGACGGTGCTGTGACCCGCAATAATGGACTGGAAAAGTTGAATGGCTTGAATAAATCCTGTATTGATAGAGGCACTACTTATATCTCCAACCCAAGTGTAACCTAGCTCGTGCAATCGCTTCTTAACAGCTTTTACATCTTCAGCTTTATTAACTCCTCCACGACCTACGCTACCGCTGAGAGCAATCTTAACTGAACCAGAAGGATTGGTCGTTTCTTCAGGATCATCTTTATCCACAGGGGAAACAGCTTTAATGTCAATTTCTTCACTTTCTGCTCCTAGAGAAATTTGTATCCGGCGCTCGCCAGCTTGCACGAGAGAAAAATTCATTTTCCACTTGCAATTTTCTCCAATGACAACATCATCTACTGGGAAGGTACTGTCGATTTTGATTGACAGAGTTTTACCGCGATCGCTTGGGAATGCGCTTCCTTGCACGACAAAAACTTGACCGAATTCAACTTCTTTGGGGAAACTTTCAACTTGCAACTTTTTAGGCAAATCGGGAATTGAAATTCCGCTGGCAGTTGCTAGCAACTTGTATGCCTCTGGTGAGAGGTTAATCACTTTCTTCACATAACCCATGTCGGTAGCAAAGCCTTTTCGACTCAAGAAACCGATGAAGTTTTCTGGCGTATTAGTGTAAGCTTCTAAACCTTTGTAAGGAGCGCGAGTGAGAAACTTCCAGTAACCGACGATAAAGGCCTCAACATCGTTGAATTTGCAAAAATCAACAAGTTCGGGTTCGGAGGGAACTTTTATATTAATTGGAGTAGCAAATCCTGTCATTTCATTTCGCCATTTCAATCCTGAAAAATTATTGGCTGTGACGGCAAGATTGCTTGTCGCTCTGGCGGATTCTAGCAACCATTGAGCTAAAGTTACTTTTTTTAAATCTCCGTAGCGATCGGGATCGATACCGCCTAAGCCTACTTTGGCAAAAATTGAAGCTAAATCTGTTGCCGCATACTGAGTGACTAAATCATTGATTAATGACATTTTTCCTCTGCTTTATTGGTTTTGAAATTTATAAGCTGTTCGGTGTTTATTGTTTTAGTCTAAGCACCTTGCAGTAAGGTAGGTAGGCTAAAAAATGAGTGATTTAGAAGCGCAACCGCTTAAATATAGCGAATTGCGAAATTATGAGGAACAATAGCAGCAATGGGTAAACCAGTTACGGATATCTTTTGTGGTGATTGAATCTAACGATTCCTGGAGCGCTTTCACCAAGTCAGGATACGTTCTTGGTTTGAGCTTTTTGAGATTTGTTTTGGCTTTTGACCAACCGTTTTCAATCGGGAAAAAGTCGGGTGAATAGGGTGGGAGAAATATTAATCTAGCCCCGATTTTCTCAATGGCTTCGCGGAGTTATTTACTTTTATGAATTGAGCAATTATCGATAACTACACACGACCCTTTCCATAGCTTGGGTACTAAATGATTAATTATGAATGCATCAAAGCTCAACGTATTATAGGCTCCCATAATGTTATAAAAGCATAAGATGCCCGTTAATGCCATTGCTCCAACAATTGAAACATTCTTTCCTCTTTG
>NZ_JAVKEA010000260.1:0-7062 GCF_040221695.1 Coleofasciculus sp. E2-BRE-01
TCTGCATTTTTCTCGGTTTTTAGAGCAACTTGTAATTTTTCTTTTTGAGCGGGTTTCAAATAATTTTTGGCTGGCATATTTTTTTCGTTTTTCGGATTTCCTATTTTAATTATACCCTATTTAAATGCCGAACAGCTTACCCGTAAATCTGAGTTACATTGGCACCCGTGAAATTACCTCTCGCCGGGATGCTTTGGTCAAAGCAGGGTTATTTGTCCTGGGAGTGGTAACCATGCTGAGTCTGTTTGGTTTATTTTCCTCCTGGGCAGGGGCTATACTGATTCAATTCCGGGGCTATGTACAGATTGTTGTCGGTGCCGTGATTATCCTCATGGGGTTGATGCTGTTGGGGATAATACGCCTACCCTTACCTCAGACGGCTTTTAACGGTGCGATCGCAGGACCCTATGGCGTTGGCGTAACCTTTGCCTTGGTGAGTTCTCCCTGCACCAGCCCCGTCATGTTTGCCGTTCTCACGGCGGGTGCAGCCACAGGTTCCCCGATTCAGAGTACCTTGGCAATGGTGTGTTATGCCTTGGGTTACACGGCGATCATTTTTTTCGCCAGTCTCTTCACCAGTTTGGTCAAACAAACCCGCTTTTTGTTGGGCTACTCTGACGCAATTATTCGGTTTGGCAGTATTGTGCTTTTGCTAATCGGCGGATTTTATCTGGTTGATGGCTTTCTTTGGTGGACTTCCGTGATGAATATGAGTAACTGATGCCAAACTGCGGTAAACTAGAATGATACGTTTTTGAATTTTTTAGCAGAATTTTGTTACAAGCCCTATGACTGTGGTAATTTCAGCAGCTCGTTCAGCGACATCTGCTGCACCAACTCAAGCTCCTGAAAAATCGCGTCAAGTTACCCGCAAGCCTTATCCAAACTATAAGGTGATTGTTCTCGATGATGATTTCAACACCTTTCAGCATGTCCATGACTGCTTGGTGAAGTATATTCCCGGAATGAACAGCGATTACGCTTGGAAACTGACGAATCAGGTTCACTTTGAAGGTCAAGCCATTGTTTGGGTTGGTCCTCAGGAACAAGCTGAACTCTATCACCAACAGCTAAGTAGGGCTGGATTAACCATGGCTCCCCTGGAGGCGGCATAAATGTAGAGATGCAGTATGCTAGGTCTGGGAGACGGGGTAATGATTTTGCACAAAACTGATCAATATGCAATTTAGATAGACAAAAACATATCATGGGTAAGTCCAATGGCGGTAGACTGGTTTGGAATCACTCAACTCACTTAGCCGGGTTGATTCCGGTTCTAGAACGTCTCACTAGCTATACTGGGATTCAAACGATTACACCGGCTGTCATTGGACGGGCGAGAAGTCATCGTCCTCGCTTAGAGTTAAAAGTGTCTGTACCCATTCGCGGTGGATATAAAATTATAGCTCGCTCTGGTAAAACATTTCAAGAAGTGTTCATTGTTACTGAGTTGAGTAAGCGAGAATTAGAAGGTGCGATCGCGCAAGCATTGAAAAAGAAAAAGTAAGAAGTCAGGCTTGTTGAATAGTCAATTGTAGGGGCGGGTTTAGCCGTTTCATCTTGATACCTCCTGATAACCTATCAACAAAACCCGCCCTCCGTCATGTCGTGAAAGGTTAATTGTAGGGGCGGGTTTAGCCGTTTAATTGTGATACCCACTGATAACCTTTAAACAAAACCCGCCCTCCGTCATCGATAATAAGCTGTTCGGCATTTAAACCTTAATGTCAATAATGGCGAAAGCCTTGTAGTGCGTTAAGCGAAGCCATGCCGCAGGCTTTGCATTTTGCTCGCTACTAATACCCAATTTAAATGCATGACAGCTTATCATTTCCTTTCACCTTGCAACCTTCCTTCTGCCCTCTGCCTTGTCCTAATTTTTACCATGGACTCCCCACTAAAGTAAATGCACTCCAATAATAAGGATGCGTCAATTCTCTATCCGGTAAATCAGCTAACTGGGGTGGTAAAGGAATAGTCTGATTCGGAGTCACCAATTGACCCTTTTCTATCCGCACCTCACCCCGAATCATCGCTAACTGTGCCTGTCGCAATGCTTCAGCTTTAATCGGGACTTGCTTTAACTGGGAATAAAAGGTAGTCATTAATCCCAACGTCGCCTCATCGCTGACATACCAGAGACTTCCCAAGGCTGATTTTACTCCCGCTTGTACTGCCAACCCAGTAAATCCTAACTCCGCCTCCTCATTACCTAAAGCTGTACGACAGGCACTTAATACCATCAGTTCCACAGGAGGGTTATGTAATCCCAACTGTCGGATTTGGTCAAGAGATAGCTTAGTATCCCAAAACTGGATATACGAATTTTCCGGTTTACCCGATTTAAACTCACCATGAGTAGCTAAGTGAAGAATGCCAAAGGGAGTTTCATTCCGAATGCTTTTTAACTTGTCTGGAGTAAATGTGGAATTAAGAAACGATTGCCCCTGCCATAATTGATCAGCAATTGTCGATAATTCCACTGGAACGGCAGGTAAGGGATTTTGATCTGTAAATTCAGATGCCCCCATCGCCAAGACATCCAGATTTCTCATATCTACATAGCGAGTATCTGTTAAGGAGATACTTGGCATTAAATTAATATTGTATTTCTCCAATATAAACTCATTTCCATCATGTAAAACTGCCATGGGTAGTGAACGCAAACCACTATCCACGAGAAAAGCAATGGTATTAATTTCCTGTGTTTCTAACTCTGATTCAACGGGTGCAACTAACCATTGATAGAGTTGTTGGGCTACAGGTAAGTAAGGGCGAGGAATACGAATATCGGTTACAGCACGACGCAACTGTTGAGTTGTCTTGAGAACTTTTTCTCGTGTCGCACCAGGTACAGAACGTCGTATCGGTGTGCCTTCAGGGGTAACGATAATCAGTTCTAATTGATCCTTACTCCGGTCACGTTCTGTTTCAGCCTCTCCCGGTTTTTTGTCCTTATTATCTGTTCCTGCGCTTGGCGTGAGTGAGGGGGCGTTACTGGGAACAAATACAGCGTACAATAGTGCAGGTTTAGTTCCCGTTGCTTGTTGAATTCGCTGGAGAATGCCCTGAGATTGAGCTTGGGTGATAATTGGAGTCTCTAAAAGCCCAAAATAGTCTTCATACTGACGGGTAAAATAGTCTTCTACTTCTGCCACAATATCCCATTCTAGGGCAGGAATTTGGGATTGCAGTATGGGGGGTAAGTCTTCCGGTATTTTTAGGAGATTAACTGGATTAATCTCTGGATTAGAGGATGGGTTATCAGGAGAGGCGTCATCTGAAGGGTCAACACTAATAATTTGCAGATTCCCTTCAGTATGGGTAAAGAGAAAAGATTCGCCTGAATTAATTGTAAAGTCACCACTGGAAATTGCCCCGACTGTTCCATTTGTGGTTGCATCTCCGACAATAAAGGGAATTTCTCCATTCCCACCATGGCGAATTGTAATTGCACCGCCACCATTATCCCCCGCCGTAGAAAGACTGGTTTGAATGTTGTTGCGATTGGTGAAGCGATTGGTAGCGCGGAAAAATTGCCCTGTGGTAATCTCTACAGTACCGCCAATTCCACTATTACCACCTTCAGCATTCAGGTGTCCAATTTGAATATCTCCACTGGGGTCAAGTGTGACATCACCCCCATCATTAATACTACCACTGCTGTTAATATTTTCTGTAGTAATCGCAGTGATTGCATTTAAGGAAATCTCACCACCACTGAGTCCAGAACTATTCAAATCACGGGTAGAAATTGCCCCGGTAGTCGCGGTTAGGTTAATCCTTCCTCCGGTATCATTCGGGTTACTCGAATCTAAGTTAATTGTGGGCAGATTAATCTCAGTCGCCTCGATTATAATATCGCCGCCACGGGTTTGAATTGATCCAGAACCCAAAGCTGTGATGATTCCGGGACTGTTTAGGGTAACATTACCCTCAGTTGTGGATAGGTTGGGATTGGAGAGGGTAGAATTTCCACTCATCAGCAGATTAATCTCACCTCCGCCAAGACTGGTAATTTCAGTTTTTCCACCAGGATTGATAATATCGCCTGTGCGAATGTCTTGGTTGGCTTGTAAGGTAATAGAGGTATTATCGGGTGTGGTCAGATTAAATCCTTGGGTGTCAATTGAACCTGAACCTGTCGGGGATTGTAAAGTTAATGGAGCGTTAAACTGAGTATCACCCGCTAAGGTAATCACACCACTACTATTAGTGCGTCCAATTGTAATTGAGGTAAATCCCGGTTGCAATTGGGTTAACTCAGTTGCGGTTAAATCCAAAATACCGGGATTTCCACTATCAGCACCCCCCAATTGAATGTCTTGGCTGGGAGTTAAAGGTTGCATGATTAAGTTCCCTGTACCGGAAACCGTTCCCGCAATATCAATTTCATCGCCAGTCAAGGTTAGATTGCCTGTATTGCTATCTAAATTACCACTGACGCTGGCATCATTGTTGAAGATAAAGGTATCGTCTGAGTTGCCGCCAGTCAAGTTGGAAAAGTTGGTAAATTCTATATCATTGACGGTTCCCTGATTCGTATCGGTAATTGTCCAAGTGTTAACGGTATTTGTGGCGATTAAGCTGCTATTAATATTAGCATTTCCAATCACTCCTTCTACGTCTTCTGCCCCCAGTGCCGCTAAGTCTACGGTTAAAGGAGTGGTAACAGCGGAGTAGTCGAGGGTATCTGTTCCGGCATTTCCAGTAATCGTGCCAGTGATAGTTGCACCGTCACTAAAGACAAAGGTATCATCAGCATTGCCGCCAGTAAGATTACCGATATTTTCAAAGGTTAAGTCATTAATTTTACCTTTGTCGATGCCTGTGAGAGTCCAAGTTGTGTTTTGGTTGGCACTGACTAAGGTTGAACCGCCGATAATATTAATCGGATAGGATGTTGAATTACTATTTAAAGTAATTGTGCCTGTACTATTGGAATTACCAATATCAATCGTGGTGAAAGCTGTTGAGAGGCTTTGTAATTCGTCAGTGTTCAGGAAAACAGTAGTTGCATCTCCTGTTCCGCCAATTTCTAAATCTAGATCTGGAGTTGACGGCTGTAAATTTAAAGAACCTGTGATCGTCGAAAAATTGCCCGTGTCCAAAGGAAATCTATCAGCAATTAGAGAAATATCCCCACTATTGGATTGGATTGTCCCTTTGACCAAAATATCGGGTCTGTTATCAGTCCTAGTTCCTTGTAAAGTAATCGTACCCGTTCCGGTTGTTTCAACCAACCCTTGCGGGTCTACGAGAATTCCGATGGTGTTATTGCTATTGGTGTTAGGATTGCCCTCGACAGTAATATTACCTGTACCTGTTGTTCTGACAGTACCTGGAACAGTAGCTAGCTCACCAATCCACACTCCATAATTGTCCATATCAGGATTAGAAGCACTTCCACTTTGTCCAGTCAGTCGGATATCTCCATCAACGGTAGTGACGGTAGAGTTGGCATGAATCTCTATTCCGGCTGAATATAATTCTCCTGAGCTTCCAGTGCCATTAAAATTAATATTTCCTGTTCCCGTTGATTCTACCAGGCTATTACGCAGGACAATACCATCACTGGCATTTCCAGTCGTTCCTGAACCACTAATACCAGTCAAGTCAATCGTGCCATCTACTGAAGAGATGGTACTCCCACCGCTGAGAGATATACCTCGATTAATATTTATCCCGTTCGCACCCGTACCTTCTAGAACAATAGTCCCTGTCCCCGTCGATTCGACTGAAGCATTATCAAGCTTAATACCTGTATTATTGGATACCGTACCGCCAGCTACACCTGTTAGTCTGATATCCCCATTCTCAGCAGAGATTGTGGAATTAGCCAACAGTCCTATTCCATAATTTTGATTGGTTCCATTTCCACCTGTCCCATTTAAAATAATCGAACCCATTCCCGTGGATGATACTACTGAGTTCTCTTGGATTTGAATACCAGAGTTTCCTTCTCCTGTGCCATTTCTACCTGTCCCCGTCAGGGTAATTGTGCCAGTTCCAGAGTCAATCGTTGCTGCCTCTAGACGTATTTCACCAACGCTTGTACCTGCAAATGTTCCATGTTCAATGGTGACATTCCCACCATTGGTTAAAATCTGCGACCCATTATTCATAAAAAACTGAGCTGTTCCCGCGTCGCGAAAGTTGGCAAGGGCATTTTCATCATTAATCAGCGCACTAAAATTGCCACCATCAAGGTCAATCGTGGCATTGAGAATAATACTACGCCCTGCTTGAAGTTCTAGAGTATTTATACTAACAGAACTAATATCTTCATTAACTGTGATATCGTTATTCGCTTGCAGGGTGACAGTCCCCGTTAAGTTATTAATCAGGTCTGCATCAAAAGTTACATCATTTCCTGGCTTTTCTCCAAACGTATCATTGAATGCTACATCATCTATCCCTCCATCAGCAATCGTGATGTTTTTGGGATCAAACAAAATATTTCCTGACGCACCATTCGCCGCACCGACATCAGCGACACCTCGGAAAACTAGGTTTTCTTTCCCCGATATTTCCACAAACCCACCATCACCGTAATTTTCGCCACCACGGGCGCTAATCGTACCGTAAGCGCGAGTTATTTGATCTGCCCAAACAATCACTCGTCCCCCATTCCCATGGGTTAAAGCATTTGAATTAATGGTTGAATCTTCGCTAACAAAGGTGATATCAGCATTGGGAATTGTGCCTTCACCTTGATAATCCCCTCCAATTCTCACCGTACCGCCACCATTGATACCAGAGGCGTCAAGATTGGCAGAAATTAAACCTACCTTTTTGCCAATAACATTGATTTCATTGCCCATTGAGGGTGAGGAGGAGGGCGCACAGCAGTGCGCCCCTACGGTTTCGACAATGGTTTCGTCAATCGTGGAAACATCGATTGTGCCAGAGATAATCGCGACTCCTGTTTCGTTTGGCAGCGTTATCGGAGAATCAGCCAGTTGCACTTCTCCCGATGCGGTAACATCAACCCCCGTCTCTACCTTGTCCGCTGAACCCGTTAATAACTCGGCTACATCTAACGGCGTGATTGGCAATAAT
>NZ_JAVKEA010000261.1:0-8029 GCF_040221695.1 Coleofasciculus sp. E2-BRE-01
GTCAACTTAAGCCACATTACCAACGATAGGATACGGGGTGTGGGGGAAAGCGAGCAATTTTGGGGAGCTATGTATTAAACGGAGCCTGTTTGAAAAAAACATTGTGGATGAATAGGTGAGGTGAATGGTGGTAGGTGTGAGATTTTTTAGGCTCCAACAGACAATTCCATCCCGACACCCGACACCCGACACCCTTACTCAACCGAGCTTTCATGAAAATCCGACTCCTTAGAAGGCTTGCGTTAAAATGCAAAGAAAAGTGAACAACCACACAAAGAAATAGGGTATCTGGCGAATTTTACTTATGAGTACATCAGAAAGCACAAATCTTTCCAATGAGAAAACACTGGCGGCGATGAAGAATTTTGCCGAAACTTATGCTAAACGAACGGGCACCTACTTTTGTGCTGACCCGTCGGTAACGGCTGTCGTCATCGAAGGATTGGCGAAACACAAAGATGATTTAGGTTCACCCCTATGTCCATGCCGTCATTACGAAGACAAAGAAGCTGAGGTGAAAGCCACCTACTGGAATTGTCCTTGCATCCCCATGCGTGAGCGCAAAGAATGTCACTGTATGTTGTTTTTGACACCAGACAACGAATTTTCTGGAGAACAGCAGGAAATTACCATCGAGGAGCTTCAATCCATTCGAGATAGCATGGCTTAATTGTCTTTAAGTCATTGGTCATTTTCAACTCTAAATGACCAATGACTCATACTCTGGAATTAATCACCTATGACTGAGCAATTTTGGCAAGGTGTCGAGCAATTTAATCAACAGGAATTTTATGCCTGTCATGACACCTTAGAGGCATTGTGGATGGAGGCTGCCGAACCAAACAAACAGTTTTATCAAGGTATATTACAAATTTCGGTAGCTTGCTACCATCTCAATAATCTTAACTGGCGTGGCGCTGTCATCTTGCTTGGGGAGGGAATTAGACGCTTAGGTGACTACCAACCTATTTATGAGGAAATTCAGGTTACAGAGTTAATTGACCATAGTTATCAGCTTTTGCAAACCCTGCAAAAAACCGGAGCAGAAGGCATTGCTGATTTAGTAAAGTCATTAACAGCAAATCAACTCAGTCAGGAGGGGGCGTCAGAAATTGTTCGTTTACCTAAAATTATTCGAGTTAATTTAAGTTAATTGTAGGGATGGGTTTAAGGACTGTAGGGGCGGGTTTAGGGACAATTGTAGGGGCGGGTTTAGGGACTAAATTCAGCTATTCACCGATAACGGAACAACCAAACCCGCCCTCCTCACCGATAACGGAACAACCAAACCCGCCCTCCTCACCGATAACGGAACAACCAAACCCGCCCTCCTCACCAATAACGGAACAACCAAACCCGCCCTCCTCACCAACAACGGAACAACAAAACCCGCTCTTATTCCTAAATCCCAGGACTGGTTTTTTAGAATTATCCCCACCCAAATCCGAGATTCAGGTAGGGATAGGGAGTAAGTTAACTCTGAGTCGAGTCTTTACCAAGCAATTGCCCTTTAAGAGAATCAAACTCTTGAGCCAATTCTTGGCGACTTTCAGCTTTCCAAAGATAACGGGCAATAAACCAGATTGTGTAACCAATCCCAACAAGTTCAAAAATTGGGGCTAATAAAGGAATGTCGTTAATGGCATCCAGTACAGCGAGGGTAACATACACGGTGATAAAGCCGGCTATCACTAGACCAATCAAAATGATGGCTTGTTGGTACTCGTAATAAAATGCACTGATTATCGCCGGAAGTTTGGACAGGAAGTCAAACACAGGCTGCACCCATTCCTGCCAAGCTTGATCCGTGGTTTGACCCGCAGCGGGAAGCTTGGCTTGATTATTAGGCGGGAGTTGGGCAACTGTCCCAGGTTGGTCAACATTGACATCTACTTTAGACTCTGGGCTTTTTGTAGCGTCGGCTTGAGCCGTCTTGACCTCTGGGGGATTACCCTCAGTATATTCAGATTTTTGTGGATTCGGTTCCATAGTTCCTCTACTGTGACCTCAAGTAGGACATTTTATCGTTTGTCTGAGCAGGATGGGTATAATAGGCAGAATATTAAGCTTTCGCCTATCTTACCAAAAGTTTTTCTCATGACTTCGGTGGAAGCAAAAAACTGATACTCAAACTCTGCCATACCTGGCTCATTTACCTCAATCAGCGAGAATGATCCCGCTACAATCTTTGATTTAACGGTGGGAGAATGTCAATGTTCCCCTCTTCTATTCACTCGTTACGTGAGTGGGAAAGAAGCATCCGGAAGCCAAACAGCACCCAGATCCCCGACTTCTCTAAAAAGTCGGGGATCTATACTCTTAACGACTATGGAAGGCAGGGGCAGGGGTTTGATCGCTGACTACTAGACCAACATCATCATAGAGTAGATGGGGTACTCTCCCCTAAACAAATGTTAGAACAGGAGATGCGATCGCGTCCGGTTCTACCGATGATATTTCACCTGTACAATAGACTTCACAGGAGTTATTGGGACTTTCAATGAGTTTAACTTTATGCAGTTTCGCTCCTAATTTTTGGATCGGTGACTGGAGTAATTGCCGAATATAGATGGCAATATTTTCCGCTGTCGGCACAACCTGGTCAAAGTAAGGGATGTCTTTGTTCAGGAAGGTATGGTCAAAGGGTTCGACGACATAATCATCGATTACCTTCTGCAAGGCTCCCAAATCGACAATCATCCCAGTACGTGGGTCAATTTCCCCTTTTACGGTTACCTCTAAATGATAATTGTGTCCATGACCATTGGGACGAGCGCATTTGCCGTAGATTTCACAGTTTTGGTCATAACTGAGTTGGGGATGAGCCAGCCGATGAGCGGCGCTAAAGTGGGTCGATACGGTGAGATATGCTTCCATTCCGTTTCCTAAATAATCAGCCCAAAGTTCTGGATGTTCAAATAGCTGTATCTTGACAAGCGGCAAATAAGGTGCTAGCTTTTGCCAGATGACACGCGCAATGTTTTCGGTCGTAGGTAGGGTTTCCTGGAAGTCTAACCAAGTGTGATTCAGATAGGCATAGTCCAATTGGCTGGTGACCTCTTGCTTGATCACTTTTTTGACTTGCGATAGGTTTTGCACCATACCGTATTCGTCTAGGTCACCTTCAAGGGAAACAAATAGGACATAATTATGTCCATGACCGGGAAACTGGGCACCCCGACCGAATTTCTGCTTGTTTTGAGCTTCACTCAGTTCAGGTAACCAATAGCGATGACTGGCGGAGAACTGGGCGCGGCGGTTAATGATGCATTTCATGCGTTTTTGAGGCAAGTCAGAATCTTAAATTTCTGTAAATTAGCATTATTTCTAGAATAAACGAATATTGGTTAATTGGTCATTCGTCCTTTGTCATTGGCAATTCGTTTTTTGTTAATCATTCATTATAGAATTTATAATTAATAATTTAGATGCTTAATGGCATCTTGAGCGTCGTGGCGTAAGCTGGTGGCGATTCTGAAGAGTTCTTGACCAGTATGCAGGTAATGTTCGTCGTAGTTGAAGGTAAACCGTTCTAGCTCATCAATACCATCTCCCAACTGATTGAGACAGTAATACAAGTTTGCTGCAACACCAGCAACAAGGGCGGGATTGGGTTGGGAACGAAAGGTAATTTGAGCCTGATTGAGATCTTGACGACAGTTTTCTAGATACGTCTGAAAGTCTTCCATGAGTTCGTCGTCAAAGGGATCAGCAGCGAGTTGATTGATTTGAGTATTCAGGGATTTGAGAATGGGAATAATCAATCGATTCACTGGCTTATAGACTTGCTGCAACCAGATATCTAAGTGAGTGTCAGTACTGTACGATCGCGCCCGTTGACGTTGATACTGTTTTTGCGCTGCTTCGTTGCGCTGTTGGCGATTGCGGCGTTTGGCTGAAAACTGGGGATAGAAAAGCTGTTGATCGTAAGAATGGCGTCGCTGAGGATCGCTGAGAACTTCATACGCCCCATTAATCTCGATAATTTTTTCCGAGTTAGCGGTTTCAGTGTGGCTATCGGGATGAAAGCGTTTAGCTAAACGTCGGTAGGCTTGCTTAATTTCTTGGGCTGTTGCTTGCGGGTGGATATCTAATGTGTGGTAATGATTGTCATTCGTCATTTGTCATACTCGCGCAAGCGAGAAGCAAGCTACGTCATTCGTCTTATGTCACACTCGCTCCCAAAAAGAAGCAAGCTACGTCTTATATCCTTTGTTAGGGAACGGGGAACAGGGACATCGTAATATTAGATGTAATACATAATGTTCAACTGTTGCCTATTATTCAGTTTCTCCCATAAATCTTGCAGTGTATAGTCTCGCAAGATATCATTGGTGCGATCGCGGACTTCTTGCCAGGTTTCTTGGACGATCGCACTGGCTTCTGTTATCGCGCTTGTTTTGCTATCAGAGGCTATTGCGGTTGAACCATCTAGGCAGTTAATCACATCCAATAGGGTAATTGTCCAGGGTTCCCGCGCCAGAATGTAGCCACCTTTAGACCCCCGTTGGCTACGGACTAAATTGCCACGTCTCAAGGTTGCCAGAAGTTGTTCTAAATAGCGATCGGGAATATTTTGTTGCGCGGCAATCTGTCGGATTTGTAAGGGTTCTCCCTGATTGTAATGACCCGTGAGTTCTAGGAGAGCCAGTAGGGTGTATTCGGTCTTACAGGAGAGTTCCACAGAAATTGATTCATGTCAGGGCAATCATTCCCAGTATACTCCGGTTTTCCGGTGGGCTTTGTTGGTTTAGCTTAGACAAGCTGAAAAAACCCCGCTTACTGGCGGGGCTAGACAATTAATTAAGTTTTTCGGCTAGTTTTGCCGTTTGCGGAATTGACTTAGAACGTAAAAGTCGTTCTCAGAGTACCAATGACTGCATCTTCATTATCGTCATTCTGATCGGGATTAAGCAGCCAGATGACACCTGGAGTAACCGAGATATTATCCGTGAGTTGGTACTTGTAGAAAGCTTCAACGTGCCAGGGTAACTCGTCATCCTCTCGTCCAAAATTATCGCTTGGAGTATTAATACTTCCGGCGTAGGGTTGTACACCGCCGAAAATACCGAGTACGTTACCTTCCTTACCCAAGTCAGCCAAGGCTACGCCAGCACCATACGTCCAGATTTCACTATCGCCTCGACCAATTAGGATTGCATCGGTGTAGGCACCATAGCCACTAATTGAAATTGTTTCACTCAAGCGGAATGCTGCTTGTATCCCGTAACTGTTAGTTACCATAGGAACTCGGTCGTTGGCGTCCCCGACAAAGGAACCTGGGTTATTAGCCAGCCCAGTACCAACAATACCCTCACCAAAGTTGGGAAACTCGTCTGCACCACCACCACCGATATCAAAGATGGCGCTGCCAGCGTTATGATAACCGTGGACGTAAGTCGCACCAATACCAATCCGATCGCCAAGGTTGAAATTCAACTGGGCTAGTGCCGCATATTCACCGTTGAATATACCCAAGTCATCATTTGGATTTTCTGCGCCTGGACCTGCCAAGTAACCCACAGTCAACGTACTTGGTCCCAACACCCTTTCTAGCGGGCCTGCGCCTAAACTTATCGCTGCACCGGCGCCGCCACCGATGCGATAGATGGGGCTTTCGGACGCAAAGGCAGACAGCGCACCATTACCACCGTCATAATCTTCAAAGTAAGGATTGAGGGTAGGAGCATAGTCACTATGAATCCCGCCTGCGCCAGCCACGTAAATTTTTGAGCTACCAAAGGTGAAATAGTACGCTAGCCAGTCTACAACGACATCATTATTTCCGGTGTTGCCAATGTTGAAGGTCTGAGTCGAGCTAAAACCTGTACCAGTATTAAGTAGCTCAGCATTTCCGGCGGCTAGACGAGTCACCAAACGATCCTGACCGGTGAAGCTGGTATTCAGTTCTAGACGAACCCGGTCTTGGAAGACCGTGTTATTGTCAAAGTCAGAATTAAACTCGTCGGTGAGCGCAAAAATTACTTCACCCCGTAACTTGGTCGTCGTGGAGAACTGATTATCTTCCAGGAACGCCACACGACCTTCTAGGTTATCGACTCGCGCTCCTAGCGTCGCCAGTTCCGCTTCAAATTCCTGAATCAGCCGCCGCAGGGTTTCTAACTCAGTCTCGTCAAAACCACCCGTACCAATCAAACGCTCAATTTGATTCAAACAAGCATTCAAACCAGCGGCAAATTCGTAACGAGTCAGCGCCCGATTGCCCCGGTATGTACCATCTGGATACCCAGCGATACAACCGTAGCGTTCGACTAGGCTACGTAGCGCTTCATACGCCCAGTCTCCCGGAGAAACATCGCGTAACTGACCCACACTGGTCACTTGCCCGCTGGAGTTTCCGCCTTCGCTGCTGTAGTCATTGATTTGATTTAAAATCTCAGCGTCATTGGGCGCAGCAGGTACAGCTTGAGCCAAGGTCGGTTGTGCCTCTGGCTTCACCTCTAGACTGGCTGGAGTTAACTGTTCCGGATTAACCGCAATTTCCTCTGAAACCGTAATATCAGCAACACCATCGAACTGAACTTCTGGCGTTGCTGTTTGAGTGTCAGCGATAGGCAGATTGGCGCTATCGGCTGCACGTACTCCCACCGTAGATGCAACCAAGGTTACACCTAATACCGCTGGGCTAATAAGTAGAGACTTCCACAGTAATTTCGACATCTTCTGTCCTCACACCTTTACAGAAAGAATTTGATTGCCCTTCTCGCACTATGGTACATCGTCTATTGGCAGATGGTATTTTTTCGCTTAATTTTCTGGTTCATCTTGGAACTCTTGTCCATCTGCCAGTCAGTCAGCTTTTGTTAATACTGCCAATTATATATCTAAAATGGCTGCTTGTATTACACAAGCAGTCTTAGATGTCAAGCTTTTTAAACTGGTACTTAAGCCCTTGCCATATCCGCGTTTTACAGCTATGCGCTTAACTTGGACAGCGTTTGAGCCATCTCAAAGTCATTAGCTGTCAACCCCCCAGCATCATGGGTCGTTAGACTGATGGTCACCTTGTTATACGAAATCGCTAAATCAGGATGATGTCCAGCCGCTTCTGCTGGTTCAACAATCTTATTGACAAAGGCGATCGCTTCGACAAAATCTTTGAATTGGCGAGTTGTGTGTAACTCTTTCCCTTCAACAGTCCAGCCTTCTAGTGACTTGACTTTTTCTTGAATTTCTGAATCACTGAGTAATTCAGCCATACCTTTTCTCCCACCTTCAACTTAAAAAAATTCCCAAAAAACTATCCGCTCTCACGGGAAGTACCTCGATAAAATCTTCAGTACTTATAGTGAGAGCGGTCTAGCGGGTCTTCTGATTGAAACCAGACTGCCGGAAGGAACTCCTTAACCAGCCCAGTTTCTCAATATATGAGTTCTCCGAAGAGAACTGAGCTAACTGTTAGAGAACAGCCCCGGCGCACAGCCGGCTAACTCCAATCAGATGACCCATAATTTTACTACTATCGCTCATGGGCATCACCTCCTTAATCCCTGTACGGTTTTTTAATCCGATTAGTTATTTGGTGTTTATTCACCTTTAATTAGAATAACACACCATTTGGATTTGGCAAGGGGAAGCCAGGAAAGTTTTTCGTCATTCGTCATTTATCTGTAAGTGTAATGGTTTGAGGCTTGTTTACAAAACAGGCGTGAGCGTGCCGTTTTCTTTTGTCCGACTACTTAAACCCGCCCTGACCAAGTTTTGAGTTCTGAACCATCAACCATGAACAGAAAAAAACCCCTACCCGAAGGCAGGGGAGCAAAGTTGATGACTAAACCCAACTTATTAGAGTGCGTTACCGCGAGGTAGAACTTCCTCAGGGAATTCAAACTTCTGGTGGGGTTGGTCTTGAGGCGCCAACCAAGCTCGGACTCCTTCGTTGAGCAGAATGTTCTTGGTGTAGAATGTCTCGAATTCGGGGTCTTCCGCCGCCCGGATTTCCTGGGACACGAAGTCATACGCCCGCAGGTTTACCGCTAAGCCAATCACACCCACTGAACTCATCCAC
>NZ_JAVKEA010000262.1:0-4879 GCF_040221695.1 Coleofasciculus sp. E2-BRE-01
TACTGATATTATACTACAGTGTTGGCTGAGTGTTATCCGGATTATTTGACTGGCGAATAAATTCGCTACCTAGACGGTTTGCTCGGTTTCATCTCCTGGCTATAGAGCGCAGGAGCCTTCACCATCGCTTCTATCGGTAAAGGTGGATCAGCGGTTTTCATCAGTAGTTTTTCAGTTTTTGGCTTCTCTTTGTACCCGTAGAGTTGGTGTAGCAGCGATTTAAATCGCCGTGGCAAAAGGGGATACCTGTCAGGTGTGGGCAATTCGGTGTCCCCGGAACCTATAGCCGTGGGGTTCCTGACGACCAATAACCAATAAAAAAGAGAGCCACTCAAAGGACTCTCCCAATTATCAGGGTGCATCTATCTATCACACTATATCATTTTTGGCATTAGGGGTGTCACCCCCTTTCTAAAATTTTCCTAAGCTAGGTTCGTAGTCGGTATGAAGCGTGGCATTCCTCCTCAGATAGATGCTCTGACAAAGTTGGTATGTGAAAGTGATGGCAGTTACAAGGATAATCACGATGGCTCAATTAAACCAACAAAAATGCGAGGCTTGCACCAAGAATTCATCCCCCGTTAGCCAAGAGGAGATCGCCCAACTGAAACCGGAAATTCCCGACTGGAACCTAATTCAGCCAGAAGGGGAAGCCCACTTAGAACGGTCTTATGAATTTCCCGATTTCAAAGAAGCGATCGCCTTTACCAACCGTGTGGGTGAAATTGCCGAGGAACAAGGACATCACCCCGCTATTTTAACCGAGTATGGTAAAGTCACTGTAACCTGGTGGACTCACGCCATCTCCGGCTTACACAAAAACGACTTTATCATGGCGGCAAAGACTGATGATATCGCTAGTCAGATGGCAAGCTGAAGTGTAGGGAAGCTGGGGAAGCTGGGGAAGCTGGGGAAGCTGGGGACGAATGACGAATGACGAATGACGAATGACGAATGACAAATATCCCCTTCCCACCTAGAATTATACGAATCAGGAGTTCCCTAATTTTATAATCATCGAAGACCTATGACTCATCGCCCTATTATCCTCGGTATTGTCGGTGATAGCGCTGCTGGCAAAACAACGCTAACACGAGGAATTGCTCAAATATTGGGCGAAGATGAAGTCACCATCCTCTGTACCGATGATTACCATCGCTATGATCGCCAGCAACGGGCGCAAAAAGCGATTTCAGCCCTCCATCCTGACTGTAACTATCTAGATATCATGCAGCAGCATCTGGGTTTGCTGCGAACGGGACAATCGATTCTCAAACCAATCTATAACCACAACACGGGTACCTTTGAACCACCGGAGTACATTCAACCCCGACGATTTGTGATTGTTGAAGGATTACTCGGGTATTCCACTCGTTTGGCGCGTGAGTGCTTTGATGTCAAGGCATTTTTAGCCCCCCCAGAATCGCTGCGGAGTGAGTGGAAAGTTAAGCGGGATACGCGCAAGCGAGGGTATACGGAGGAACAGGTACTCGAACAGTTGAGAAAACGGGAACCGGATTCGGAGGAATTTATCCGCCCCCAGCGTAAGTGGTCAGATATTGTCATCAGTTTCTATCCTCCTGACGAATTATCTGACGAACAGAGGGATTTAATGCTGAATGTGCGGTTAGTTCTCAGACCGACGATTCCTCATCCAGATTTTACCCGACTCCTCAGTCCCAGCAAATCCCATCTGAGTACAGCCATTCGTCTCGAATTAGACCGAGATATGGGTAAACCTGTAGATGTCCTGGAAGTTGACGGTCACGCGACAGAGGAACAGGTACGGGAATTAGAGCGGATTTTATGTAGTGAAATTCCTTACTTGGGTAAATACTGCACATTAGAAGGTGATCCCAATATTGGTAAGGTTACGGGAACCACAGGGGAAACACTTCAGAGTTATCCCTTAGCGTTAACTCAATTGCTGATTACCTATCATATGCTGAAAGCGGCTCATCTTTATCAGTCCAGTGAACCCGCGTTAACCTGAAATTTCCCCCAGGCAAAAACTAAGCTTTCCCAAGGGAGAGTGAAGATGAGGGCGGGTTTAGTCACTTCAGGGCGGGCAAAAAACGATAATCGTGAAACCCGCCCCTACACACTTACAACTTTCCCATCTTCCCCCACGGGGATTAAAGGATTAGGATTATTTCCAACCTGCCCGATCCATTAGCTTAACCGCTTCTGGGTTCTTTTCTCCATAACTGACGACATCTAACTCTGATTCTTTGAAGTCGCCAAAGTCAGCCACAACAGGATTGGGTTCCATCTCTGTCACGACAGGATACTCATTCGCTTGATTGGCAAAGATTTCCTGGGCTTCTGGCGTCACCAGGTACTCTAGAAACTTAACGGCATTCTCTTGGTTCGGCGCATCGGTAACCACACCGCCACCACTGATGTTGACATGAGTGCCATCGGCGCTTTGATTGGGGAAGAACACGCCCACTTGTTCCGCTACCTCTTGATCTTCTGCCGCATCGGATTTTTTGAGACGGGCTACATAATAATGATTGACGATCGCAACATCACATTGACCAGCAGCTACGGCTTTAATTTGCGCGGTGTCATTTCCTTCCGGGGGACGGGCAAAGTTATCCACTAAGCCTTTGACCCAGGTTTCTGCCTCTTGTTCTCCTTTGCCTTCGATTTTAGAGGCGACTAAGGATTGGTTGTAGATATTTTCGGAACTGCGGATGCAAACTCGTCCTTTCCATTCGGGTTCGGCTAAGGCTTCATAAGTGGAGAGTTCCTCTGGCTGCACATTCTCTTGGTTATAGACAATAATTCGCGCCCGTTTGGATAACCCAAACCATTCGCCTTGGGGATCACGGAGATTGGCGGGAACGGCTGATTCTAAGGTTTCTGAGGAAACGGGTTGCAACAAGCCTTCCTCTTGCGCCCGCCATAGGCGTCCCACGTCAACGGTAATTAATACGTCCGCCGGACTGTTTTCGCCTTCACTCTTGATTCGTTCAATCAACTCATCCGCATCTCCTTCAATCAGGTTCACCTCAATCCCCGTTTCTTCGGTGAAG
This sequence comes from Coleofasciculus sp. E2-BRE-01, assembly GCF_040221695.1. Taxonomy (NCBI): domain Bacteria; kingdom Bacillati; phylum Cyanobacteriota; class Cyanophyceae; order Coleofasciculales; family Coleofasciculaceae; genus Coleofasciculus; species Coleofasciculus sp. E2-BRE-01. Next base: position 3,042 of record NZ_JAVKEA010000262.1, read on the forward strand.
TTGTTGTAAAGGGCATCATCGGTGTCATAATGACGGGCGGAGTAAAGGTTAATTTCTCCCGCATCGGCTGTGTTATCGGCTGCGCTATCTGTGCTTACAGTATCGGCGGGTTCGTCGGGACTCGAACAGCCAGCAACGACTAATAGAGCGAGTCCAGAGCAAAGTCCGAGTATACTACGTCTAGTAATTTTCATCTACGACCAGTCTTATTGTGATTTGGGTTGAGTTCCAGTGAGCCGCGATCGCTGTCCTTTGTGACCCGTTGCCAGATTGCTAACTATCTGAGCCTATCTGGGATTGGGCGACTTGATTTGCCCAGGGTTCACTCAGATTGATTACGCTGCACTGGAGTGGATAGATGATTATTGTACCTGTTAATGCAATTTATTCTTAATTGAGTTCTAATTATCCTGACGATACTGTTGCCTGTTGCCTGTGACACACCGAGCGAAGTCGAGGTGTTGCCTGTTCCCTCTTGGGATAAACTGATGTCCTAACGTATCCTCGTAGTGCTACATGTACTGATAGGGAGGACAATCCATTGCCAGACGATCGCGCTTATTGGTTAGCTTGGTCACAAGTCCCGCGTGTAGGACCGATATTACTGCGACGCCTACAGCAACATTTTGACACGTTAGCAGAGGCTTGGGCGTCTCCAGTGCAAGAATTGGGTCAGGTGGAGGGGTTTGGGCGGCAATTGGTTCAGGCTGTGGAGAAGACGCGATCGCACCTCAATCCCCAACAGTTTCTGGAACAACACTGTATCAAAAATCCCTGTTTCTGGACACCCACTGATCCCGACTACCCCCGCTTATTACTAGAGATTCCCAGTCCGCCGCCCGTATTGTACTATCGCGGACAGGTAGATCAGCAGGAAAATCAGGGGATGAAGCCCATGGTTGCGATCGTCGGAACTCGTGAACCAACGGATTATGGTAAACGTTGGACACGGAAAATTAGTGCAGCCCTGGCGAAAAAGGGCTTTACTGTAGTATCTGGAATGGCAGCCGGGATTGATACCGAAGCCCACAAGGGATGTTTAGAGGCGGGGGGGAGAACGGTAGCGGTTTTTGGCACAGGAATTGATGTGATTTATCCGCCTAGAAATAAACTCTTGTACGAGGCGATTTTAGACGGGGGATTGGTATTAAGTGAATATCCAGCAGAAACTAAGCCGAATCGCCCCCACTTTCCCCAACGCAATCGAATTATTGCGGGGTTGAGTCGGGCGGTTTTAGTGATGGAAGCGCCAACAAAATCAGGGGCGTTGATTACGGCGTATCAAGCCAATGAGTTTTGTCGGGATGTGTATGCGTTACCCGGTTCGTTAGATAATCCCAATGCGGTGGGATGTTTGGGATTATTGAATCGGGGGGCAAGTGTGATTTTGAGTGAGGGGCATTTGTTAGATATGTTGGGAGCGATACCGGAATTAGATACAGGTAAACAGTTATCTTTATTTGAGCCAGAACCTGTTAAAGCGACGCCGAAGTTAGCGCCAGAGTTGGCAAAGGTGTTTCAGGTTTTAGGGATTGAACCGACGCCTTTGGATGTGATTGTTCAGGAAACGGGGATGACAGTAGCGGAGATTTCCGGTGTTTTGTTGCAGTTGGAATTAGAGGGGTTAGTGTCGCAGTTACCGGGAATGTTATATCGGCGAAATTGAATCATTATTTTATCGTAGGAGCGCACAGACGTGCATGGGTGTCAACTTAAGCCACATTACCCACGATAGGATACTGGGTGTGGGGTATGGGGTGTGGGGTGTGGGGGAAAGCGAGCAATGTTGGGGAGCTATGTATTAAACGGAACCTGTTTGAAAAAAACATTGTGGATGA
>NZ_JAVKEA010000263.1:0-38487 GCF_040221695.1 Coleofasciculus sp. E2-BRE-01
AATTGTCTTTGAGATATCGGTGTATTGTGATAGGTGTCCAAGATTTTCTTTCGGAAATCTAGTGAATAGGCTTTCATGTTTAGAAATTCAAGATAATTTTATCTCAAACATTGTACCCCATACTTTCGCAATCTGCTATAGATGTCCAGGTACTTATATTATGTCCGGCAAATCACCCATAATAAAAACTTCTCCCCATCTCCCCCTCACCCCCTCAACCCATCACCGTAATTATGGGTATGGTATTCAACCGGACATGATATTAGGGGGTAGAGCGATCGCTCTACCTAACCAACTTGAACGTTTTGTGCTGTGATCAAGGATTTTCCCTCAATCACAAACCTTGGTAGCCAAGAAAACTTCAATACAAAATGTATCTAATCATACGGAAAAATGGATAAATTTTCTTCCTTTATCCTCTGCTCTCCTCCTCCTTTACCCACCACTTCTCTAAGCCGAAGTAAAAGAAAATGACTAATCTTATACCGCCAAGGAAACCAGAAAATCTCATGGATTCTAAACTTCAGTAGAACCAATTTAAAATTCTCTTTTTAGAGATTCAGCCAATTGGCGCATATCCAATCAAACATCTGGCTGAGGTAAAATTGGCAAAAACTCCTTCACAATTGAAACTAAAGCCTATCGTCTCCTACCATGGCAACGAAAATCCGAAAATTCTCAGATGCCCTTGAAAACCACTCTTCCCGCGTTGGATTTTCAGGTCATCAATTCTTTGAATGGGGAAATCAGAGAGATAGGAGACTTAATTCAAAACTCTGCCGACTAGGGAAGCGAAGGGTCAACACTCAAAACACTCCCACTTTCCCTGTCTGTTCCTGGTAAATAGCTGTTTAAGCTGTATAGAGTTATAATAGCACCTTTAAAATACCAATGAGTTAAGTTTACATTATGAACTTTGATAAGAATTATCAGAAATGTTTGGATAAGCTCATCTGGGCAACCCATCAGCTCGACGTTAAAGTTGCCCAATCACAGCTTGCGAATCTTGCCAAAATCATCGTACAAACGATGATGGGTCCCTGGCGCTATTTTCATTCCATCGAACATATTTTAGAGGTCGGTGGCTCGACGGATGCCATTGAAGTTCTGGCGGCTTTATTTCACGATATTATCTATGTGCAAGTTGATGGGAGTATTCCGTTTAACCTGACACCTTATCTCGCTCCTTTTATTGAAGAGGAAAGAGGTAAGTTTTTTGTCCGCACCGATAATCCAGGTGAACGTGATGCCATGTTTGAGCTAGTCGCCACCCTGTTTAAGGTTGTGCCAGGAGAGGAACTATTTCCCTTTACCGGACAAAATGAGTTTTTAAGTGCGATTGTTGCAGCTAAACTATTAGAGCCTTTGCTGACACCAGCGCTAATTGTGCAGGTTGTGGCTTGTATCGAAGCAACCATTCCCTTCCGCACGCAATCCGATTTTGGGTTAAGTCCTAGCGAAGAATTATATCAGTCGTTAAAATTTATCAATCAGCGATTTAATCTTAACTTAACCAGTGTCGAACTCCTCGAAACCGTGAAGCGTTCAGTACGGTTGGCGAACCGGGATGTTGGTGGATTTGCTCATCCGAGTTCTGCTGTTTTCTTATCCAATACCTGGAAGTTATTACCCGAAACCAATCATACGTTGAAAAAGTCAGAGTCGTATACCGTTAAGGATTATCGCTTTGCCATCCAAAAAATGGCAGTTTTTATGAAATTCCTGAACGCCGAACTCATTTTTCGACGGTTCCGAGGAGAACCTGACGATCGCATTTATATCCATTATGTCGAACAAGCTCGTCGGAATTTAGAAGTGGCGCGGCTCTATTTAGACAGTAAATTGGTAGCGAATGCTATTTTAGAAGCTTTATCCCTGCGTTTAGGGTCAGATGTCCCCTTAACTATTATGATGGGAGACTTTGGCGATGAACTCAGTTCCATGGGTCGTTTGAGCGATTATTTTCCCACGCTGATTAATCCACATCGCCCTAAAACGCTTCTAGAACGGGAAGTGTGGCAGTTATTAGAAGGGGGACGCGCTCAAAGTATTGCCTTCGATTTCAAAACGTCTCCCTTGACTAGCTTTGTTGTTCAATACATTGGATTTGAGGGGATTTGCCAGATGTGGCAATGCAGCCAAGAGTTTTTTCAACAAAAAATAACGTCGGAAGAATTTTTAGCAAGCTGTGATGCTGATCTGATTAATATTATTATAGATGGAGTGGCTAAACTTTTGGAAAAGCGAAAAGTCGCCTTATGTCGTCTCTATAAACCGTTATCGATGAATGGGGTTAGACAATGACAACATGATGAGATCTCCGTATTTTTCCAGACACCCAAACCTTGTAGAGACGTTGCATGCAACGTCTCTACATTTAAAAAGGAGGGTGACAACAACACCTAAAAATTCTGGCGGTTGGCGATCGCACTCTCCATGCGTTCCAATACCTGCGCCACAGGAATCTCGCCTAAGTCTTGGGATTGCTTTCCAGCTTCGCGAATTCGGACACTGAGACTATCAGACTCAACCTCCTTCGCCCCGACAACCGCCATCACCTGGATTTTTGCCTTCTCACCGTTGCGAATCATCTTCGGTAAGCGATCGCCACTGGTATCGACTTCAACGCGAACTCCCACCTGGCGCATCTTTTGTGCCACGTCTTTGGCAAAGGGTAACTGTTCATCACTGACAGGTAACAGTCGCGCTTGCACGGGGGCTAACCAGAAGGGGAAGTCTCCCGCATACTCCTCAATCAAAATCCCAATTAACCGTTCCAATGAACCAAAAGGCGCACGGTGAATCATCACGGGGCGTTGGCGTGTCCCATCTTCTGCCACATACTCTAAGTTAAATCGCTCTGGCAGGTTATAGTCCACCTGTACTGTCCCCAATTGCCACTCGCGATCGAGGGCATCATGGAACATGAAATCCAGCTTCGGACCATAAAACGCGGCTTCACCAATCCCTTCAAAATGCCCCATTCCCAAGGTTTCGACTGCCCGACGAATGGCGTTTTCTGACTTATTCCACGCCTCATCTGACCCAATATATTTGTCTTGGCTGGGGTCACGGAAACTTAAACGGGCTTTAAAATCTTGCAGCCCTAGAGTGTTAAACACGGATAGGGTTAAATCAACCACTCGCAAGAACTCATCATCCAGTTGTTCCGGGGTGACAAATAGATGGGCATCATCTTGGGTAAAGCCGCGAACTCGGGTTAATCCGCCTAGTTCCCCGGATTGTTCATACCGATAAACTGTGCCAAACTCCGCGAGGCGCATGGGCAAATCTCGGTAGGAACGCAGTTCATGCTTATAGATTTGGACATGAAATGGGCAGTTCATGGCTTTGAGGACAAAGCCCTCGGCTTCTGACTCTCCCATCATTGGGAACAAGTCTTCTTTATATTTCTGCCAGTGTCCGGAGGTTTTAAACAACTCCACACGACCAATATGCGGGGTGACGACAGGCTGATACCCGCGCTTAATTTGCTCCTGTTTGAGGAAGTCTTCTAAGGTACTCCGCAGGATTGTCCCTTTGGGTGTCCACAAGGGCAAACCGGGTCCTACGGGGTCAGATAAAATAAATAGTCCCAGGTCTTTGCCTAGTTTGCGATGATCACGCTTGAGGGCTTCTTGTTTGCGCCGCTTATATTCAGTTAGTTGTTCCGGCGTCTCCCAGGCGGTGCCGTAAATTCGCTGAAGTTGTGCCTTATTTGCATCGCCGCGCCAGTATGCGCCAGCGACACTTTCTAAGTCAATGGCTTTGGGATGAATGTCTGCTGTGGTTTCGACATGGGGTCCGGCGCACAAGTCCCACCAATCTTCTCCGAGGTGGTATAGCGTGATTGGGTCTTCTAAGTCTTGGAGGATTTCTAGTTTGTAGGGTTCTCCGAGTTCTTTGATCCGACGTTCGGCTTCTTCTCGACTGACTTGTTCCCGAATTAGGGGGAGTTTACGCTTGAGGATTTTCACCATCTCTTTTTTGATGGCTTTTAAGTCTTGCTCGGTAAAGGGTTCGGGTTTGGCGAAATCGTAATAAAAGCCATTCTCAATCCACGGACCAATCGTCACCTGTGTCCCCGGAAACAGCTTCTGCACCGCCATTGCCATGACGTGAGAGACGGTATGACGGATTTTTTTCAGGCTCTCGGATTCACTGGTTCGAGGCAAATGGATTTTTTCGGGTTTTTGGGGGGCTTCGACGTTGGACATGGGTGACTGTGCCATTGAGTTGAGGTTGAAAGCAGTTATACGGTTTCCCTGGTTCCTTTTCTCCATTCCATGATACTCACCTTCTTCATTCAATGCAGGTTGCCGAGTTGATTGCGTATTGTAAAGAATTGTAACTAGCGTTAAGATAAATTAACAGATGAATTAGCGCTTAAGATTCATGCCTCAGTCTCAGCCCCACGAGCAAGACCTGCTCAAGTCGATACTACAGCCACTTTTGGATGATTTTCAATATTGGTTTTCGCGATCGCATTCGTTACTCGAATCTGAGGAGATCAGCTTTTTAAGCCGACAGCAGCAGAGGGATTTACTCGAGCGAGTCAAAACAGCCCAACGGGAAGTGAATGCGGCGGTAACATTGTTTCAAGCAACGGATGGTCAAGTGGGGATTGAACCCGCTACATTAGTGCCATGGCATCGGTTAGTCAACGAATGTTGGCAAGTCGGGATGCGCTGGCGCTCATTGAAATCGGGAGAATCCGAGTCGGAGATTTCCGGAAATGTCAATATTGAGCCGAGAGAGTGATCAAATTTCTGCCCAGGTTTGATAAGCTAAACGGATTACAGATAAAAACGTAATTTCAAAGACCACCCTAAGATAATCGATTAACAGATCAGCGGTTTAGTCTGGAGAATGATGCCATGTTACACCTACTCTACATAATTGCCTTTACCGTTATTGCATTTCTCGCGATCGGGAATTTGATTCGCAGCTTACTGAGTTTGAGTATAGATGCTCAACGGCATTACGCACCTGCGGGAAAGGCTTCATTTGCAGCGTCTAGTTCTAGCAATACTCGCGTCCCCCATCCAGAACTGTTGGATGATACCGGGAATCCAACAAGTGAACCACTGCTGGTAATGAAATCAATGACGGTTGAAGACGCCCGCACCCAGCTTGATGCTTTATATAATGCTTCCCCTAGCAATAGCATTGATAAGTCGGAAGACATTTAATGCAGATAACCTAAAGGCTATTTATAGTAGGTAAACGCAAAAAGCATCACAAATTATTTATTGGCGGGTGAGAGCAACAGTTAGCTGTCCTGATACGTTAGCTTTGAAAACCCGCCGTACTTTAATTGTGTCCACCTACTTAACCCCGATGACTCCCAGCTTATTAGGAATAGCGGAGCAGCCCTAATTAGCGTCGTTCTCCAGTGAAGATGCCTTTGAAGATATCCTGAATATCTTCCTGTTTATAATCCTTAAATTCCCCAGCATCAAACCAGATACCATAACAGATTGGGCATTTTTCATACCAAATATGGGATTGCTTTAGGTCAACCATTTTGGTCATTTTTGCTTTGCATTTCGGGCAATCAATATCTTCAATGGCATTAAATTTACTGCCGATTTTGGGATCACCCGTATCAATTGCTTCCGAACCCTCGATTGTCTTGAGAGTTTGAGCTTCTTGAGAATCAAACCAGATGCCATGGCAATCAGCACATCGGTCTACTTCAACATCAGCATAAACTACAGGTTCCAGGTTTCCTTGACATTTAGGACATTTCATTGAGGTCATTTTTCAACCATTCCATTCGGGATTATTTTAAGATAGTTGTAGTTTAGCAATTTTATGGGCAACCTATAGAGTTTTATTTTTAAAAGTTAACGAAAATAATTTGTAGGGGCGGGTTTAGGGACTCAATTTAAATATCCACCGATAACCTCTCAACAAAACCCGCCCTCCCCACCGATATAGCTGTTTCCTGTTCCCTGTGACACACCGAGCGTGTTACCGAGCGTGTTACTGAGCGTGTTACTGAGCGAAGCCGAAGTAAGCCGAAGTAAGCCGAAGTAAGCCGAGGTAAGTCGAGGTGTTCCCTGTGACACACCGAGCGAAGCCGAGGTGTTCCCTGTGACACACCGAGCGAAGCCGAGGTGTTCCCTAATCTCCACCGCTAACTTTAATTGTGTCCACCTACATACTTATGCTCCCGTTCACTGTTACCTGATTAAGACTACCCAGCCATTTAGTTTTTGGCAGGCGATAAGGTTTAAATGTCAAGGGTTCCCAACCACCAAACTTAACCAAGTGAGCCAGAAAATGTAACGTCCCGGCTAGAATATCAGTCCGTTGCGGTTGCACAATATTGCTTAATTTCAATTGATCCGGAGATTGCCAAAACTCCTTCATTGATGCCACAATATCTGGAGCATTCGATAAGCGCACGAATAAAAAGACAACTTGAGCCATTTTTGCTTCAACAGCCGCTGGGTTTTTGAGTTTATTTCCTTGAAATATTCCGTTAAAACGCTGCTGAATAAATCTTTTCACCTGCTGGGAATAGGCTGTCGAATTATAGTCAGCAATCCCTTGAGAAACCGATTGATAGCGACCCGAATTAATTAGAGATCCGATAACACAAGCTGCCACATCAGCAGTATAGTCGGAATCTCTGGCAAAGCGAGTTAAGGCTTCAGATAAGCTTTTGACAGCGAGGGTTTCATATTGCATCCGATAAACAATAATTGCTGAACCAATATCACCCGCCCACGCCGTATAGTCCGCTGTCCATTGGGTTAAATCTGACCATTGAACGCCTGGTTGATTAATTTGGTCAGACAGGGAGGCGAGAAAATGACCAAAGTCTGTGGTTTCTCCACTTAACAAAACATCCCCATTGAGTTTTCCTTGAAATTCTCCTTCAATATAGTCTTGGTGATAACCTGTTGCGGTACTCCATAAGCGGGTTGTATAGTTTTTCCGGGTATAGCCGCGCAGGATATTGGCAATTTGATAGGCTGATTTATCAGGGTTTTTCCGTTCAACGTTTCGGACAAATTCTAAGGCGGTTTCAAGTTCAGACATCAATTCGTCATTTATCATTTGTCATTTGCCATTTGTCAATTAGGACATCGCTTCCCTGTTGGATGTCATTAAATCTTATATTCAAAACGGCTTGTTGTAATCGTGGGGACAACCAATCATTATACTGCGGATAAACGGGTAAGCGGGGAACAAGATGCCATCCGGCTGGTTCAATACTATTTTGTAGTCGCTGAATTTGAGGATGTGGATAATCAGGATTTACTTCGTCTTTGGGTCCAATTCCTCCCAAATCCCTCGCCCCTGCGTCTAAACAAGCGAGTAACCATTGATCATCTGAGATTAAATTGGGCGGAATTTGCAGGGTGATATCGGCGGGTAAAATTTGACGGGCTTTGGCTATGACTTGGGGTAACTGTTGCGGATCAAATGCGGGGGCTTGCCAATGTTGTTGATCACCGGGACTATGGGGTTGTAAAATCACTTCTTGGATGTGACCATACTGAGTATGAAGCTGCGCGATCGCATCTAAGGTTTCCCACCAGTCAACGGTTGTCTCACCAATACCCAACAATAGCCCTGTGGTAAACGGAATCTGCAATTTCCCCGCCCAAACAAGCTGTTGTAGCCGTACCTGTGGTATCTTACTGGGTGCATGACGGTGAACGGTTTGCTGGAGTTGTGGCGTTATCTGTTCCAGCATTAACCCCATCGACACATTCACCGATTTTAGCGATCGCATCTCCTCAAACTGCAAGGGTCCAACATTAGTATGGGGTAGAAATCCCATCGATAGGGCGAGTTCACATAGATCATAAATCCGCTGGAACCAAGCTTGACGGCGTGGTGAATGGGGATGCACTTCACCACTGAGGATGAGAATTTCACAAATTCCCTGGGATTGAAGCTGTTTTAAGAGATGATCCGCCTCAGTTAGCGTCAACCATGAACCTTGACCCGGATCAGTGCGAAAATTACAGTAGTTACAACGGTTAAAGCATTCGTAGGTTGGAACCAGCGTGTAAGCGGGACTATAGGTAATAATTCGAGAAGCGCTAATTGCCATTGTGGATGACGTTAAACCTGATGTGAGTGCGACGTAAAGCTGAAAATTTAATTTTATCGTTGCTCCTCATAGTCTGAAAACCTTATGCATTGGTTGATTCGCTGCTTCTATCGAACGGAAAGCATCAAGGACATATCAAGCGAGTATGAAGCTAGTGTGAAGATAACCCCTCTTTTATGTAAAGAGTTGATGAAGAATGACTAGAGGTTATTGTTTTTCTTTGGGAGTAGGGATTAGTATTTCCATTAGCAAAGCAAATACCTAGTATAAGGCTTCCACATAATATGTTTACTCCAAATAAATTAGCAATTTCTGCAGTCGGTGCTTCCCTGCTCGCTCTTGGGTCAGTCGCAACCTTCACCGAAAGCGCTGCGGCTTTGAATAAGCGACCCGTTCCGGTAGCTAATACTGCGGGTTCTGATGATGCCATATCCCTCCAAGACCTCTTGAACCAAATCACATTATCCGGTCCTGGGATTGACGTGGAGAATGATCAAAAACCGTTCGATTTATTTACGAACCAGTCTAGTGGCGCTTCTGAAAACACTTTACTTTTCGAGATCGCTGGTTTTGCCCCTGAAAACGTGTTTGGTATTTATAAAGCAGATAACCCCAGTTTCCGAGTTCCGATCTTTATTGGAGACAATGACCAAGGAGATGCAGCCAGCGTATTCTTCTTAGCTGATAACAGCGTCGGTGTTAGCACTTTGGCATTCCCACCTGAATTCCCACCTGTAGCTGATCCTAACTTCCAAATCTACGAAGATTTTGGCAACATGTTTGGTTATTACCTGACAAATCCACTAGGCGAAACCTTCTTCAGCGAGGATCGGCTCAACACAAATAACGCGGCTCAGGGTCTCATTTTTCAGGGCGATGATCAAACAGTACTACAGGCGCCGGGACGTCAACCGGGTGTATTTAGCGACAATGAATTCATTATTGCTTTCGAGGATAAACTTGTTGGAGGTTCTGAATCTGACTTCGACTATCAAGACTTTGTCATCATCGCGGAATCCATTACTCCAAAATCCACTCCAGAACCGGCTACCCTAGCTGGCTTAGGTCTGTTTGCTGGCGCCATGGCAGTCTCTCGTCGTCGTAAAAATTCTCGGAAGTCTTAATTCCTAATTTCTTTTCAATAGAATGAGAACAATTTTTATAAGATTTTAGTGGGCAATTGCGAGTAAGGTAGCATTTGTCCACTTTTTCATTGCTCATATCTTTTTTTAAAGCAGGAAATAGGGAATAGTTTTGAGTTTTTACCCTTCGCTTCGCTCAAGGGAACCTGGTTTGTAGGGGCGGGTTTAGGGATTCATTTTTGGCTATTGATGAAAACGTTTGTACAAAACCCGCCCTTCCCGATATGTAGGGGCAGGTTTTACTACTATCCTTTCTGACCTCACCCCAATGCAACTAAACCCGCCCCGACGAATGACAAAGGACAAATGACGATTAAATCTCAGCCATATCTTCGGAACGCTCCAACCAGATAGCTCTCAATCCCGCCGCTTTAGCCCCCTGATAATCCTCCCGCAAACTATCGCCAACGTGCCACGCTTGTGAAGGTTCACATTCATATTTCTGTAAAGCACGGGTAAAAATTTTTGGATCAGGTTTAGCCACCCCCGCTTCTGTGGAAATGGTGATTGAACTGAAAAACTCATCCAGATTCAGTGCTTTTAGTACAAAGTAAAGACGAGAATCAAAATTCGACAAAACACCCAATTGAATACCAACTCGCCGCCACGCCTCCAGCGCTGGGATAACATCTGGATAAATAAACCACGGTTCGGCGGTGGCAAAGTGGTTGTAAAGGTGGTCAAAAAAATCGGTAAAGTCGGCAAACTGTTCCAGAACACCGACTTTTTGGAACGTGCGAAGGGCAATTACACGCCACCATTCAAATTCACACTCATGAATCTCTTTGGGGTCTGTATCTGGGAAAACTAAGGGATCAGCCGCAGCAAAAGCCTGGAAAAAGGCATCGTTAACCAGTTTCGGTGGTACATTCACATTAAACTGGCGAGCGATCGCGCTGTAAATCTGACCCACACTTCCGCGCACCCCAAATAATGTACCAACCGCATCTAGTAAAATGACTTTTGGATTGGTCATTTGTCCTTTGTCATTCGTCATTTGTCATTCGTCATTTGTCTTATGTCTTATGTCTTATGTCATTTGTTTTATAGTTATCGTACCTGGTCAGGGCGGGTTTGAGGGAACGTTATCGTCAACCGTGAAACGAAAATCCATAAACCCGCCCCTACATACCCTCGTTTTTGAGCAGATTCAATAAAGGTTGTGCCATCCAATTTAAACCAACTTTAAGCTGATGGTCTAGGGTGGGCATACGATAAAGATAGGCAAGACGCCGCGCTAGGTGGGCGAAGACCCCATCAAGTTTTAATCCTAACCCCGTCAGTGTGGCGTTGTCTGTCCCTAATGTCATCATTTCGCCTAAATGCTGGTAGCGGAAGGGGAGTAAGGGACGCCCGGTTAGAGATGCCCAAATATTCCAAGCGGCGTAATCAGCTTGCTGGAAGGCGGATTGAGCCGTATTGGGGACTTGTTGACCAGTGATGTCTCGACAATCGGCTAGATCCCCTAAAGCATAAAGTTCTGGATGGTCAACTACTTGTAGGGTTGGGGTGATCATGAGTTGACCCCGGTGGTTTTGTTTAAAGGGGAGCGATCGCACGACGGGGGCGACTGTGGTACCAACTGCCCATACTACGATATCTACTGGAATGGTATCCACCTGTCCTTTGTAGAGCAGAGAAATGGTATCAGCGCTGATCGCATCTACCGAGGTGTCTAGGTCGATCCATACCTTTCGTTCATTTAACGCATTCTGTGAGGCTTCACGGTTAAATTCGGGAGAGGTTTTCAGAATCATCTCACCTTGTTCAATTAACCGGATGCGTCCGCGTTCTCCTAACCGTTCAGCGAGTTTGCAGGCGAGTTCCACGCCACTGTATCCACCACCAACAACCGCGACGCGGATTTTTTCCTTGTCAGATTCTTCGAGAATGCGTAACCGTTCTTCTAAACGATAAGCATCTGCGATCGCCCGAAAGGGAATGGCATGTTCAGCGACACCGGGGACGCTTTCCATCGGTGTAACTCCACCTAAGGATAAAACCAAGCGATCGTAAGCAAACTCTACGCCATCCTGCAATTGTACCCGCTGTTGCTCACTATCAATACCCATCACTGTCGCTTGGGTGAAGCGCACTCCTGTATTTGCCAGGAGTTCTTCAAAGGGTGGGGCAATTTCCCAGGTTTGCAGTTCACCTGTCAGGAGTTCGTACAGCAGGGGCATAAATACGAAGCGATCGCTTTGATCAACAAGTATAATTTCTGGCTGCTGTGACGTTTCCCAAGGGAGTTGGCTTAAGCGCAGGGCAGTATAAAGCCCCCCAAAGCCTCCACCGAGAATACATAATCGGGTTGTTTGGTCACTCATTGTTGAATGGGCGGATTATCCGTGGTAGGGGAACTTCCTTCCAGGATAGCAAGAGAGAGATGGGGGAGATGTAGGGAGATGGGGAAGTTGTGAGTTAATTCAACACTCAGGGCGGGTTTTGAATAAACGTTATCGTCAATAGCGAAACGCGATTCCTTAAACCCGCCCCTACTCAAAACTTCCTCTGCACCTTTGCTTTAGATATCGCCGCGAATTTCTTCGACTACGCCATCTCGTAGCAGAATTTCGACCTGCATTTTGCGAACCAGGTTATCTCCGGCTTCAACGCGGAAGAAGCTTTCGATTTGACCTTGATTGACTTCTTGGTCAAGTTCGAGCATCTGTACCTGTTGAAGTTGCTGGAGTTGCTGGTTTTTTTGCTCAAGCAGCTCACTTTTCTTTTGATTGACCTGCAATTGAATACTTTCGATTTGCTGCTTGACTTGAGGACCCGGAGGATTCACACTTTGCTTTTGAATTTCTGCGATCGCCCGTTGCCCTTGCATGTCCAACTGTTGAAGTTGAGAGTCCAGTTGGTTAATTTGTCCCTGGAGTTGTTGTTGTACCTCCTCCTTCCAGCGGGGTGTGACAATGGCTTTAATATTAACCGGTCGCTTCAAGAGTAGGTTGGATTGAGATTCTTTGGATTGAGATTCTTCTGTAGGCATATAGGTATTTCTCAGTAGGTCTGACACTTAAAAAGGTAAGGGTTAATCCGGCTAACAGGATAACCTAAAGTTTGGGGGCATAATCATGTTAAGAGCAACAGGCAACTTGCCAGCAGACTCTTTCACCCTATTTCCCGCAATCAGGCGAACATCCCGTTAATGATATCGCGATATCGTTGAGTAACAACGGGTCGCCGGATTTTCAGTGTTTGAGTCATCATGCCATTTTCGATAGAAAAGGGTTCTGAAATCAGCGTGAATTGACCAATTCGATCATCAGGGCGATAACCTGGTCGATTTTTGACTTCCCGGTTCAATTCTTGCCGGAATAGGTTCTGCACCTCTTTACTTTTCAGGTCAATACCCGTCCGGAACGACTCGCTGTCCTCCTTCGTATCCGAGTTGGGCAAGTTTAGGGTAACATTTTCAGCGGCTGCCCACTGTTGCAGGGCGTCCAGATTCGGCACAATTAACGCACCGAGCGATCGCTGATCTTGACCCACTAGCATAATTTGCTCAATATAAGAACTTCGCAGACAGGCATCTTCAATCGGTTGCGGCTCGATATTTTCGCCGTTGGTCAATACGATGGTATCTTTTGCCCGTCCTGTCAAGACTAAATCATGGTTGGGCGTCACCCATCCCAAATCTCCGGTATCAAACCATCCCTCGGAATCAATGGCTTTTGCTGTAGCCTCGGGATTTTTATAGTAGCCTTGCATCACTTGGGGTCCTTTCACCAAAACTAACCCCTGTTCGCCTGTAGGCAAGGGTTTGCGGGTTTCAGGATCAACAATGCGAATCTGGGTTCCGGGCATGGGGAGTCCGGAGGAACGGCGCAGATTCCGTTCCATCCGGCGAACATTTGTCACGGGAGAGGTTTCGGTGAGTCCATACCCCACCAGAATCTCAATCCCGGCAATTTCAAAGAAGTTTTCTAAATGCATTGCCAGGGAACCTCCACCACTGATAATGGTTTTGATTTGACCCCCGGTTGCCTCCCGCACGGTTTGATAAATGAGTTTGTCAGCTAATTTGTGGGCGGGTAACAGGAGTGAGGCTTGGATGCTGGCGCTGAGGCGTTCTAGGGGGCTTGGGTTAAGCTGGTTCAGGTCTAACCCTTGGGCGATTCGCCGCGCTTTAATATAGCGCTGACTGATATCCAGTAAGGTGAACACTAATTTTTGCTTGTTCGGTGGTTGCTCCCGAAACTGCTTTTGTACCCCGTCATAAATCGATTCCCACAGCCGAGGAACGCCGATCATGTAGATGGGTTTAAAGGCTTTGAGATCGGCTTTGACATGGCGAATCGTGGTGTAAATTTGGGTACACCCTTGGGAGAGGAGGAAGTATTCAACGGTGCGTTCGTAGACATGCCACGTTGGTAAAATACTTAAGATGCGATCGCCCGGTTTGGGTTGGAGGACGATACCAAAGGTAGTCACTTGATGCAACAGGTTGCCATGGGTTAACATCACCCCCTTGGGTTTCCCGGTAGTGCCGGAGGTGTACATTAAGGTGGCGAGGGTTTGACGGGTCGCCTGAACGGGTTGTAGAGTTGCGTTTGACCCCAGAGTCATCACCTGAGAGAAATTAAGCACCTTTAGCTTGTCTTCAGCAGGTGGTTCTTCATCGGAGAGTAAGATCACAAACTGAATGGGTAAGTCGTCAAGATGAGGTCTGAGTTTGGTCAGTGTCTTGGTATCTTCGACAACTAACGCAATGCTGCCACTGTGTTCTAATATATACCGCAATTCTTCGGGATCAGCTTGGGCGCTACGAACCACATTTGCCGCCCCAGCTGTCATGATCCCTTGATCCGCAATTAGCCAACGAGGGCTGTTATCGGCAATTAAGGCGATACGGGGCGGAAGTTCCGAGGACTCTTGTTCCTGCTTGATCACCGGATTATCAAACAGGGTTTGTAATCCCGCCGCCAATTGTTGAATCTGGCGCACCAACTGAGTGTACGTGAAGATCACCTCGGGTTGGACATGGGGATCTCTGAGGGCAATAATCTGTCCAAATCGCTGCGCCGCGATCGACCAAATTTCTGGCAGAGACTGGATAGAGGAATAGTCAACTAAGGACTTGAGCAGGTTACGCTCCTGGGGACTCATCGACAACGACATAGAATTAGTTGGTTTTGTGTTTAACATCTATTACAATTGCTGGTTTTTTTTACCATACTCTTTTGAAGTGAGTCAGAATAGGGGTTTCAGGTGGACAGAATCTCTTCTGTCTGTCGTTATCGTGTCTTCCTATCCCCCATCTTTCCACCTCCTGAAAAATTGTCACAAACGATGTCGGCAAGGCTGAGGTTTCAGTAGGGGAGGAATTTCCTGCTGAAAAATCGGGGGATATCACAGGAGGATTCAGGATCATCTATTGTTCAAAGGGGAAAGAGTATGAAGCTTTTGGTTGTTGAGGATAATCCTACCTTAGCCAAAACCATTGTGGCAGGATTAACCCAACAAAATTATGTTGTTGATCTAGCCCAGGACGGTGAGACGGGGTTAGACAATGCTTTAGCATATAACTATGATCTGATTCTGCTTGATATTAATTTACCCCATTTGGATAGTATTAGTCTTTGTCGTCGTTTAAGACAAGCGGGAAATACCAGTCCAATTGTTTTACTGAGTGCATCAGCGGCAACGCAAGATATGGTGGCGGGATTAGATGCAGGCGCTGATGATTATATTATTAAACCTTGTCCTGTTGAGGGGCTAGCGGCTCGAGTTCGGGCTTTACTCAGACGTAACCGGGATGCTAGTACCCCAACCTTGCAATGGGGAAACTTGGAAATCGATCCGAGTACCTGTGAAGTAACTTGTCTGGGACAACCATTACGTTTATCTCCCAAAGAATATGGTCTTTTATATTTGTTGATGTCCTCTCCCACCCGGATATTTAGTCAAGATTATATTATCGAAAAACTGTGGGCGTTCGGAGATCCACCCAACCGAGAAACGGTTAAGGCACATGTTAAAGGATTACGACGCAAGCTCAAGAAAGCGGGTGTCGGTGACATTATTGAAACTGTGTATGGCTTCGGCTATCGTTTAAAGGAGCTGTGTGAACTGCAAACGGCGTCGTCTAAGCTTAACCCCATTCTGGAACGGTTTGTGGCAATGCGTCAGATGGAGTATTTGATCCTTAATCCTGATTTAACCATTCGCGAGATTTCTGATCAGGCTCACAAGTTTTGTGATTTTCCTGAAAAATTAACCCTTGGCAAATCGGTCTGCATTAGTTTTCCAGAGTTGATTGGTTTAGACGATATATTATTGGATGTTTTGGCAGGAAAAACAGAAGATTTTAGGTTGGAAGGTGTGGCGCGTTCCCATAATCCGCAACGACCGGAGTATATTGATATCTATAGTATGAATATTGATAATCAGTTATTTCTGCTGTTTGAAGATGTTTCTCATCAAATGAGCTGGAAACAAACTGTTACTCAACAAGAAAATGAAACCTATCTTTTATTGGGGTTTTAATCGGGTCTTTTGGACTTATTGTGCTAAACTATCAGTTTTGATGAATCGGGAAGCTTGCCACACAAGGACTGTAGCTTTTAACTGTTTCAAAAAAAATTGAAATTTTCGTAAAAATGGTTAAAGCTATTGCTGTCAAAAATTATGGCAAATAAAACTAACAATTTAGCACACTAATTGCAAAAAATTCGACTTATTCAGCAGACCCTATTTACACAGTGCCAAAAACGGCTGTCCGACTACTTACGCATAGAGCGGAAAGGCGCGATCGCGATCGCTGCTCCGGCTTGTATTTAATTCAGTGATATTCCACTTTAGAGTGATGAAATACGTGGCAGCTTCTCTTTATCCTTTAGGTGAAGCTAAAAGCAAAAACCAATGAATAAGAACATGAAAACCAGTATAATTTCAGGACTTACTCTAACATTAGTACTTGGTTGTAGCTCTTCCCCACTGTCTGCCAATGAATCTTTCTCCCAGCAAGCTAACACCCTCGACACGAATAGGGAAACAATTGCATCAGAAGTAAGCCACAACAAGCAGACATTTCCTCCAGACTTGAATGATTATCCAGCAACCGAATCTTTCGCTGGTGTTCCTGCACCCGTTGACTTAAGCAGCGACTCTGATGCTAGAAGATTCCGCACTGTTTTACAAGAGGGCGCACAAACCGGACCCAATTTTGCCGGAAAATATACGGTGGTGACTTGGGGATGTGGCACAAGCTGTCAATCTGTTGCCATTGTCGATGCTGAAACTGGCTCAGTTTATATGCCAGGTATTGTGGCTGAAGCGGGTGTGAAGCACAAGTTGGATAGTCGGCTACTCGTGGTTAATCCGCCAGAAAATACTCCGGGAAATAGACCCGATTGGATGGAAACAAGTTATTACGTCTGGGATGGTACAGAGTTAACGGAAGTTTCGACATCATCGTCATCATCGTCACGCAAAGAGGAGGTTGATGATTGGACAGATACCTTCTTTTATGCGGTTCATCCAGACATGAAAGGGAGGAGTATTGATCCTTCTCAAGAACTTTATGTTCGAGAATGGAATGCCCTGCGCGGGGTCGTAAAGAATTGGGTGGGGTGGATTGAAAGTAACTGTGGCTCGGCAAGTTCTGACCAGGATCAAGCTAGCGTGAACAATGTAAGTGTTCGTGATAAATTAGCTGATGCGGTTTTCTATGCTCGTCATCCTGAGTTAAATGGGCGTGAAATCCGCCGTAGAGAAACAGCTTTAGCGAATGAATGGAAATCAATTCATGATCGTATTTCTGGGGTTCTATTTTCAGGTTTTTGCTAAATAAGGCTTTGAGATAGGTGCTTTCGGACGGGGTGGAGAAAATACAGCTTATGGGTAATTTCTAGGATGAGTTTTATTCTAGAATTTGCGTCGCTGTCGCGTACATCGAAGACTGGTTATCCCTGCGAGGCGACAGACGGAGGACTTCATTATATGGAACCCTGTGAAGAATAACGCCAATCAATGAATTCAGGCTCTACCGAGCCTAGGGGGGAGAACCAGAGAAATCATTACGAAAAAGGAGGAACGAATCAGACCGAATGATTAGGCAAAACTTCAGTTCAAAAAAATCAAAATTAATATTTAGCTGCCTATCTGTGGGAATTATTAGCAGCGTAATTCCTTTAAGTTGGACTTTACCCGCCAATGCCCAAAATCTTATTCAAGATTATCAGCATCGATATGTGGCTAATTCGAGTCAAGACACAACGAACAGCGTTGAGTTTAACTGTCAAAACATCCTAGCATCAGCTTCAAACTCCTCAACGGATGAATATGGACAAGCCGCATCAGAAGCGGCTTACTACCAGCTAGAACAGTATTCTCCTCAAGAACTGCCAACTCTGAATCAAGATAGTACAGGAGAAAGAGTAAGACAATTGCAACTTTTTCTGGAAGATCAAGGCTACTATGACACAACCAGAGAAGACCTTTCAATTGATGGCATTTATGGCAAGGGAACCGCTAGTGCAGTAGAACAGTTCCAACGCATTCATGATTTGAGTAATGACAGTATCGTGGGTTCTCAAACCTGGCAAGCTATCATCAATCGAATCGAGGAAATTTTATCAGTTCCACCGTCTCAACGGCATACTCTGAGTAGCTATTTACCAGAAGTTTGCCGACGGGTTCAATTTCTAGCTGAAATCTATAGTGATAATCGTAGCCAAGCTGAAGTCGAGGCAATTCGTCAATACCGCCAAACGTGGCAGAGTCAGTATGATGAGCGAGCCAAATTTTTGGGTCATTGGTATGGACCTTTTGGTGTTGCCATTACTCTAATTCCGACTTCTAATCCTAATCGTGTCTGTGTGCAATATCAAGACGAGTATGGTGCAGGGGTAGAATCAGCAGAATTCAGAAACAATAAACTACTCTGCAAGGATCACGTTATGTTACTCATGCAGGACAGATTAGGATTAGTATTAGTTTGGTACGGACAAGGTAAAATTGGTGCGAAAGTGGATGTCCAAGACTTTCCTTCGGCTAAGATTCCGGCGACAGTCCGCGATGAGTCATTCCAAGAGCAATACGAACAGTTAGGATGTCAAGGATGGAATTGATCTTCGGGAAGGCTTCGCATACATTTGTGTAGCTGCGACTTCCTCCTCGCCATGGCAAAAAGTGGGTTTACTATAAAAAAAAATTGGTCTTGTTCTTTCCCACAAGACCAACTTAAGACAGAAAAACTCCGTTTGAGATTAACGGAATACTTATTGATTAACTTCTGATTGATTAAGAGGGGATATCTTCCAGGGCTAAATCGAAAGTAATCTCATGAACCCCAGGAATGTCTTTAATCTTCTCAACGAGCTTACGCGCCGTTGCTTGGTCTTTAACCGTTCCGGTGAGTCGAACCGCACCACTCGAAACGCCAGCAACTAGGTTCTCAGAAATATCGGAAATTTTATCCTGAATCTGAGAATCAGTGAGTTCCTTTCCACCTTGGCTAGATTCAATATATTCAATTCCTTGATACTGATTCCCGGCTGCAGATGTTGTCAGCTTTTCCCTCTCTTGTTGTTCTACTTGAGAATTTTGAGAGGAAGAGGAATCAACAGCGGCTTGAGGGGGAGCAGCGAAGGCAGGAAAAGCACTATTAAATGTAAAGATGGCAACACCCAGCAGCATCATAGCTGAGCGGAACAGGCGATTCGGCTTCACGAGAACAAGACTCGCGATCGCCAAGGTAGCGATGATCATTAATAAGTTGATCATATCCATAACTATCATTTTCTCCGTACACTACAGCTAACATTACCGACTGCTGCGAAAATAGGCTTCATTCTACAGTCATAAATTACTTTTCTATCCAAAGATAGATACAAAATGAAGGACACAGGGATATGGAGGAATCCCTGGAGACGTGCCCTGACGTAGAGACGTTGCATGCAACGTCTCTACATCTTTTAAGCAACACCTAAAGCCCCTGCACCTGCGGAAGCCAACGCCGAAACCAACGCCGTAGCAAACAGCCACCAAGCAGCTATCGCAGCAGCTTTGCGAGTTTCTTCGGCTTGGCGTTGCGCTTGATACTTGACCTGTTCTAGACCCATTTGAGCTTGTTGTTGAATCCGTTCTGCCCGTTGTAGCAAACGAGTGCGAACCTGCTCAATTTGACCAATCATCCGATTAGCATCGGCTTCGGAGATATCGTCACGGGAACTGATAATAGCGACTAGGGTATCGCGATCAAACTGAGACAAGCGATCGCGCAGTGCATCAAACCCCGCTTCTGGGTCATCAAACAACGTCCGCACATCTTGCTTGATGCCATCATAATTCAGTTCAGGACGCTCTAAGCTATTCAGGTAGTTGCGAATGCGTTCAAAAATACCGTCAATAATCGACTGGATGCGATATTGCACCGTCCGGATTTGGGCGATCGCTTGGTCACGCACATTGAGGATTTGATCGACAATCTGGTTAACATCTTCTTCTGAGATATCCTCCCGTTGGGATAACAGCGCCACCAGCGTCGAGCGATCAAAGTGGGACAGGCGTTCTTGCAGACTCGACATCCCAGCACCGGGTTCATTCAGCAACATTTGCATATCCCGTTTAATTCCTTCGGGATTCAGTTCCTCTTTACCCGTCGAACGTAGGTAATCCTCAAAGGCGGCTTGGAAATCTTGGGCGGTTTCCTGAGTGCGTAGCGCCCAGCGTCGGGGGGCTTTGGCGATACGGCGCAGGGTGGAAAGCACTTGATCAATGATCTGGTTAACGTCTTGTTCACTCAGATCATTCCGTTGGGCGAGTAACTGTACCAGGGTATCGCGATCCATTGAGGCTAACCGCTTTCTGATTAAGCGGGTTCCATGCTGTGGATCATCCAGCAGTTTGGTCAAATCACGCTGAATCCCGTCTGGATTGAGTTCTGGCTTTCCGGTGTTCCGCAGATATTGAGCGATCGCGGACATGGTTTTGTCGTATTGCTCTTTGGTTGTATCCGCCATTTTTTGGGGAATACTGCGAACACGAGTCCAAGTTCGTTCAACCTGATCGATAGTTTGGTTAATTTGGCTTTCACTCAAATCTTGACGCTGATTTAACAGTTGTACCAACGTATCCCGGTCAAAGCGTTCAGCGCGTTTCCGCAGCAGCAGCCATCCCGCTTGAGGTTCATCTAAGAGTAATTTGAGTTCCTGTTCAATGGCTTGAGGATTCAGTTGAGCTTTACCGGTGTTACTCAAAACAGACTGAACCTTCATCCACTGGGCTTCAACTTTTGCCTTCAGCGCCTCTTGGGTTTCTTTGGCTGTATCCAAAACGCGATCGCGGGCTTTCTCCATCTCAACGATTACAGCTTCCTGTTCAATCGGGGTTAAATCGTGGCGTTGTTCGACCAACCGCTCAAATAGAGGACGATCAAACTGAGCCAGACGATTGCTCAGGTGTTCATAATCTGCATCAGGATCATGGAGAATCTCCCTAATATTCAGTTGAATCTTCTCAGGCGTGAGTGCTTCCTTGGGCGTGGATAGGAAATATTGCTCCATCGCGGCTAATAGTGCGATCGCCTCAGCGCGTTCTCTAGCAGCAATTGCCACAGATAAGGCTTCTAAGCGAATGATATCCAGCCAAGTCGAAATTTCTCTGATCCGTTCTTCAGTAAAAACACCCCGTTGTACCAACAAATCAGCAAAATCTGACCGATTGAGCTGCTCTAATTCCTGCACCACGGTGGCGGGGTCAGCTTCTGGATCATAGAGTACATCTCGGAATTCCCGCTCTAATGTAGGTCGATGCATCTGCCAAGAATATTTATTGAGCAGATAATTTTCCACATCAGCTCGCACCGTACTGTAGGATTCATCCTGAGTCCCACCCCGGATCTGAGCGGAAACTTGACCAACCTGTTCGCTGACTTGGCTTCTTGCGTTTTTAAGCTGACCGACAATTTTCTCCATATTAATGTCTGACAGATCCGTGCGTCCCATCACCATGCCCATCAGACTATGCATACCTGTGGATGCAGCTTGAGCCAGAGGTCCTGGATTTTGGGCTTTGCGGCGCTTGCGGACTTCTGCCACTAAATCATCGAGCTTCTCGGTAAACTCGTCACCAACGAGCTGATCCGGTGTAGCGGACTGAAGGTACTCCCTAAATTCTGCCATAGCATCTCTAGAAGAAGGCAACCGATTCACCGTTTTCTTCCAGACAGTTTCGAGTTGGTCAACAATCCGATTCACATCCCGTGGCGGTAAATCGCTGCGGCTACTTACTAAATCAATAAATGTCTGCCGATTAATATCACGCAGGCTGTCACTACCAGCAATTTCTTGTAAATTTGGGTCATTGATTAAGTCTTCTAATTCCGCCCGAATCTTTTGCAGATTCAGTTCTGGAGGTCGTATCGCCTGAATATAATCTTCTAAGTTCTCGCGAATCGTCACCGGGTCAATTGCAGAACCCAGTTCTCGACGTACCGCCGCCGCTGTTGCTTCTGCGGTTTGCACCACCTCTTTTTGGACGGCGCTACCGCCAATTGCGGCTGTGGCGGTGCCTAAAATGGCTTGAAAACCAGAGGTAGCGGTACTAATTACTGATCCGATCAAAGAACCAACCGTTGTCGAACTCACCCAAACCAGTAACGAAAAGTACGTTGCCCAAATCACCAACCCGACGATCGCACCCAAGCCGGGATTCTCCAGTAAACTTAATTCTACGGCAAATAGACAAGCAAAAAATAGCGCCACGGTAACGCTAATTAACGTGGCTAATCCCAATGCTGTACCAACCTTGCGAATTGTCCCTTGTACGCTTTCTGAGGATTTCTGCTGATTAGACGATGATGAGTCTCCGCCTCCAGCAAAGGAAATTCCCAACGCCACACCCAGATTCGTTAAGAGCATCTGGAACGCAAACGCTAAAACCACACCAGCGACTAATGTAGTAAAAAATTGGGGTCCGTCAAAGATCAGCGCGGCATCTTCGACGGTATCGAGTTCTGGCTCTACTGGTATCTGTGCTATCCAAGCCACCCAACTCGTGAGTCCTAGTCCCACACTCTCAACCATAATGTTTTTCCTCTTTGTTTCGGTTATATATAACGATGACCGGAATAGGATTGCCTACTTCAAGGCAGATTTTCCTGTCCTTCTGTCAGAATCGTTGTCTCAAGGCTTAAAATCATCTCCCCAAGGGGTGAAATTCATGGGCAAATTGCCAATTTATGCCCACCGATAGAGGGATTGGCGAATTGATCGGGAAAAAGATTTTTCCCACACCCGACACCCGACACCCCATCACCCCGACACCCGCAGGATGAGGTAGCATATTAGCGAAGCGCACGGGTATTAGGAGTCAGAAGTGGGTTTATTTGAGGATCTCAATCGCTTTCTGGAAAATCGCTTGGATGAATTTCTCCGCAACAATCCTCATCTAGAGTTACAAGCACTTGAAGAACAGTTACGGGAGCAAGAAGAAGACACATTGAAGCTGATTGCTGACTTGCAACTTCAGCAAAAGCGCCTACAGGACGAAATATTAGCAGTTGCCCAAGAAATTCAGCGTTGGCACGAACGGATGAATAAGGCTCAATCGAAAGGCAGACCTGATTTAGCCCAAGCCGCTCAACAACGAGAAGCTACGCTTTTGCATCAAGGGAATCAACTCTGGGGCAAGATGGAAGGGGTTAAACAGCGAATTGCTCAGACTAAAGAACTACAGCGTCAGATTCAAACCCGTCGTAATGAAGTTCATACCAAAGCCAGAGAAGTCGAAGCTGCCCGCACTCAAGCCCAAGCTCAAGCTCAATCTCAGTGGCAGACATCGGCTTGGAACCAGAGTTCAAACTACAACATTGGAGCAGGGGTAGACCCCTTAGAGACTCAATTTCAGCGCTGGGAAACTGATGAGGAGTTAGACCAAATGAAACGGAATATGGGACGCTGAGGGGTTTCCCTCCCATTAAGCGGTAACTATAGATAATAGACGTTGTAGGGGCGACCCGCTGCATTTAATGGATACCACCCAACCTTTAATTTGATCGGGTCGCCCCCAGCCCAGTATCGGCAATTATCTAACACCACGTACATTTGTAATTGGGCGAGTCGATATAGGTTAATTCTTACACCGCCTACTATGTGCAGCGACTCGCCCCTACAACCGCGATGCCCCTACAACCGCAATGATTCCGAAAATCCCGAAAATCTTGATAAAGGATGCTTCGCTTTTTTTTGTACGGAAGGGGGAGAATTCAAAGCCTTCTCTCTCTTCAGGAGAGAGGTTTGGAGAGAGGTTTCCCAGATCCCGACCAAAAGTAAGATTTACCCATTCCCTGATGAACGGCGAGGAATCGTAAAGGAAATCGAACGAGGCGGTTTAGGGAGTGATGTGGATGATGATGGATTAAGCACCGTCGAGGTAGAGGCTGGATTAGCACTCTCCACCGAGGGAGACTGAGTTTGATTGCTTGAGAATTGTCTGGGTTGTAGAGAAATAGACCAACCTGGAGATTTACCGTAATTAGACGCGATCGCGAGTAACGCTCCTGCCAAAATGAATACTGGCATGGGTAGGATAAAATCGCTCATCCACTGGGACAATTCTATTAGGCTAAATACTACCACAAAGGTGGTAATTACAACTCTCATCGATCTGACTTAAAACTAGCGCTGCCGCCATCATCATACACCATGCAAATTTTTGCGATTCGCTTAAAACCTAATGACGATTTAAAGGCAAGTTTAGGGCATTTTGTCAAACAGCACCAGATTGAAGCTGGGTTTATGATTACGGCTGTGGGTAGCCTCAAACAAGCCACCCTGCGCTTTGCAGGTCAAAATTATGCTCAAGCCTTCAAGCGGCGCTTTGAGATTGTTTCCCTCGTTGGCACTCTGTCAATCCATGGTATCCACTTACACCTTGCCCTGTCGGATAAAAAAGGGAAAACAATCGGAGGGCATCTTTTAGAAGGATGTATCATCTATACAACGGCTGAAATTATTATGGGTGTCAGCGACAATTTAATCTTTTTGAGAACAATGGATGAAACGACGGGATATAAAGAGCTAGAAATCAAACTTAAATAAACTTTACTGTACAACCAGCCGAAATCTGTGTGCCTAAAATCCAGCCAAATTAGCCTATCATAGTCGTTTAGGGTCATAAACTCAAAACGGATGCGCTTAACGCTCACTTAGACAGTCGCGGAAAGCCGATTGGAAAATAAAAAACTATCCTTCACCCAAAATGAGCTGAAGCGTCCGATGCGCTTCCTGTAAGGTTTGGAGTTCAGAATTAAACTTCCAGAGATAGGGTTTAACTCTATTGCCCCCCACAATAGCAGGTTCCCAAGCCGTCAATTGCCATCCTTGCTCAGTTGCAGTGAGGCAATAATCAATTCGGGGAGGAATAATCGAGGGGTTGGCGTTAGTAATCATCATTGCTTGCTCGTAATACCCTGTAAGTGATCAAAAAATTTGTGATTGAGGGTAAGGAAGCGATCGCCTATAGCTTACTGGTGATGCCCTGAGTCCTATCAATCATCATGCCACCCCTTTCTAAAGATGGTAAGCCTTACCCGCAATCTTTATCGAAATATCATAATTAAGTTGGAACAAAACACGAGGTTATGGGGGGTTGCCGAAGTCTATGTGAAATTGAGCTTCATAAAACCTTCACATAACTCGGTCGAGTAAATATACTTATTCTACGGATTGTCACAAAATAGACAAGAGGGAAGATGGGGAGATGGGGGAGATGGGGGAGATGGGGGAGCAGAGACGTTCCGATGAAACATCTGTTGTAGGGGCGGGTTTTACCACTAACGTTTCGTTTTCACCCTGATATAACTAAACCCGCCCTGACCTAACCGTTCAATTATCACAAATGACGAATGGCGAATGACAAATGACAAATGACAAATGACAAATCACCACTCAAACGCCTATTTGCCTACGGTCATAACTATCGCACGGAAATCTGGCAGGCGATCGCCTGTTCGGTTCTGAATAAAATTTTTGACTTAGCGCCACCCGCTTTAATTGGTGCGGCGGTGGATGTGGTAGTTCAAAAAGAGGATTCCTTAATTGCCCAACTTGGCGTCACCGATATCTTCACACAACTGTTGATTCTGGCGTTGCTGAGTCTGATCATCTGGGGATTAGAATCCATCTTTGAATATGCCTACAACCGACTCTGGCGAAATCTGGCACAGACGATTCAGCATGACTTGCGCTTAGATGCTTACGCCCACTTACAATCGTTAGACTTGGCTTATTTTGAGGATAGGAGTACAGGCAGGTTGATGTCGATTCTCAACGATGATATCAACCAACTGGAACGCTTTCTGGATGTTGGCGCCAATGAAATTCTCCAGGTATCTACAACCGTTGTGATTATTGGTGTCGCCTTCTTGATTCTGGCACCTGGCGTGGCTTGGATGGCGCTTCTACCCATGCCGTTTATTCTCTGGGGTTCCATCGCTTTTCAGCGTCGCCTTGCGCCCCGTTATGCTGAGGTTCGGGAAAAAGTGAGTTTACTCAATGGGCAATTAGCCAATAATTTGACCGGAATCACCACGATTAAGAGTTTCACAGCGGAAGCTTATGAAATCCAGCGAATCAGCGCCCAAAGTGAAGCCTATCGCCAAAGTAACCGTCGCGCGATCGCACTATCTGCCGCATTTGTTCCGTTGATTCGTATCCTCATTTTATTAGGCTTTGTCGGAATTCTCCTCTATGGGGGTATGGAAGCGGTAGCTGGGAGATTAGCCGTTGGTACTTATAGTGTGTTAGTATTCCTTACTCAACGTTTATTGTGGCCCCTTACCCGATTAGGACAAACCCTGGATCTCTATCAACGGGCAATGGCGTCTACAACCCGGGTGATGAATTTGTTAGATACACCAATTACGATGCATTCAGGCGAGATTTCCTTGCCTGTGAGTCAGGTGCGGGGTGAGTTAGCGTTAAAAAATATTACCTTTTCCTATCAGGGACGCCATCCTGTGATAGAAAATCTATCCCTTCATATTCCGGCGGGAAAAACTATTGCCATTGTCGGTGCGACGGGTTCCGGGAAAAGTACCCTAGTCAAGTTATTATTGAGACTCTATGAAGTCCAAGACGGAACCATAACGCTAGATGGTATTAACCTGCGCCAGCTTCAGTTAGCTGATTTACGCCAAGCTATCGGTTTAGTTAGCCAAGATGTGTTTCTGTTTCATGGCACAGTGCGGGAAAATATTACTTATGGTAGTTTTAATGTCACCTTATCTGAGGTAGAAGCCGCCGCCGAAATTGCCGAAGCCCATGAATTTATTTGCCAACTTCCCCAAGGCTACGACACAATTATCGGGGAGAGAGGACAAAAGTTATCCGGTGGACAACAGCAGCGACTAGCAATTGCCCGTGCTATCTTAAAAAATCCCCCGGTGCTGATCCTCGATGAAGCCACCTCCGCCGTGGATAATGAGACAGAAGCCGCCATTCAGCGATCGCTAGAGAAGATTACCCAAAACCGAACCACGATCGCGATCGCTCATCGTCTGTCTACAGTACGCAATGCTGATTGTATTTATGTTATGGATAAAGGTAAATTAGTTGAACAAGGCACCCATGAACAACTACTAGAGCAACAAGCTATTTATGCGATGCTTTGGCAAGTTCAGTCTGGTGTTAAATAAGTCATTGGTCATTTGTCATTGGGGATTGTCAACCATGATTATGTTCAGTAAACCTCAGCCAAATAAGCCAGAGGATCAATGGAAAGTTAAGCTAAATCAGTTTGCCAAAGAACATAGTAAGGAACTGGCGGCGCTGTCATGGGGACTCTTTCTAGAGAAGGGCGAAAGCGACGAAACGATAGGAATTGACCTGAAACCTAGACCCCATTTTGTCTATTGTCCCAAAGCGGCGCTGGAAAAACTGAATCAAAAGGTTGAAAACTATCTTCAGGAAATGATAGGTATTGTCAATGCTCACCAACCGGATAAAGAAGTGTTGATGATTGGGATTGGTAATGACCAAATTAAATTAATTCATTTTGAACCGGAATCTCCGCCTCCAGTGTGTTTTGAGGAACTGGGTAAAGATGTAGATACTTTACTCGGAGAGTTAGAACAGCGCCTGAGTGAATTTGGTATTCGTCCTTAGTTGTCATTGGTCATTGGTCATTTGTCATTTGTCATTCGTCATTCGTCTTATGTAAATTCTATACCCCATCTCCCCCATCTCCCTCATCTCCCCCATCTCCCTCATCTCACTTGCACCCCTGCATCCTCATCCTGCGATCGGTACAATAGTCAACAAACTACCATCCAACTCTGCCAACTATGACGCCTGACGTAGAAACGTTACCCCAGCAACCTGACACCAGTGAAACCGACAACCTCGACGAACTTCCTAATGATGTCGAGATGTCACTGTTTGATCACTTAGAAGAGTTGCGGCGGCGAATTTTTTATTCGCTGCTGGCTGTAGCCGTTGGTGCTATTGGCTGCTTTGTGGCGGTTAAATACATTGTCCAGTTATTGGAAATCCCCGCTAAAGGCGTTAAGTTTTTACAATTAGCTCCTGGTGAATACTTCTTTGTATCTCTGAAAGTAGCGGGTTACAGTGGTTTGCTAGTGGCGACGCCTTTCATTCTCTATCACGTTATTCAATTCGTCTTACCAGGATTGACTCGCCGCGAACAACGCTTGATTGCCCCTATAGTTTTAGGTTCGAGTATTCTGTTTTTCGTGGGGTTGGCATTTTCCTACATTGCTTTAATTCCCGCCGCGCTGAAATTCTTTATTAGTTACGGCGCTGATGTGGTTGAGCAAGCTTGGTCAATTGAACGGTATTTTGAATTTGTCCTGCTTCTCATGTTCAGCACGGGAATAGCTTTTCAAGTGCCAATTATTCAGATTCTGTTGGGAAATTTAGGAATTGTCTCATCCTCACAAATGCTTTCTGGTTGGCGGATTGTTATTTTAGGTGCAGTGATTCTCGGTGCTGTGCTAACTCCTTCCACTGATCCTCTGACTCAAAGCTTACTGGCTGGTGCTGTCATCGGTCTTTACTTCGGTGGAATTGGTTTGGTTAAGCTGTCAGGAAAGTGATTGAGTTTGTAGTACGGGCTTTAGCCTGTTATAATTTTGGATTGACTATTAGCGTAAAAGCGATAGTTCAGGAATTGACCAAAAGTGAGGTAAAACTTGCCAGTATTTTTACCCTGTCTCATTGATCATCACCAACAACAGGCAATAATACTTTAAACGTCGATCCTTTCCCTACTTTACTGGTTACCGAAATTGAACCTCCACAACGCAATAATAATTGCTGCACAATGGTTAATCCCAAACCCGCTCCCATTTCTTCCCCAGGAATGGGGCGTCCTCGATAAAAACTATCAAAAATCTTGGGAATTTCACTTGCTGCAATTCCGTTTCCTGTATCAGTAAATGCCAACTGAACATATTCCCCTTGAAGACTTCCCAGTACCCTCACCTGACCTCCAGCGGGAGTAAATTTGAGACTGTTGTGCAGTAAATTAATGGCGATTTGCCGTAACCAGGTTTCTAAACAGGAAACCCTCGGTAGATCTGCGGGGATCGTATAACCGACTTGAATTCCTTTCTCTTGAGCCAATGGTTGATAGGTACTCACCACACCGGGAATAATTTCTGCCAATTCCACGACAGATTTGACTCCCGCTTGGGGTTCGTCGGCTGCAACGAGATCTAACAATCCCACAATTAATGAATTTTGCCGATCGCATTCACTATTGAGAAGCTGTAGGTAACGTTGACGCTGGGCGAGTTTGAGTTGAGGCGATTCCAAGAGACTCAGTGCTGTTTTCATATTCGTTAATGGAGTTTTTAGTTCCTGCGCCACTCGCCGTAGGAGTTCGTCTTTATGGCTGAGGTGATGGGTTAATTGGGTAATGGCGCTATCCTGTTCAGGTTCAGCTATTTTCCCTGGCTGGAGAATTTCCGCCGTTCGTTGTAATTGTTTGACTAACACCTGGGTGATTAACGTCTTCTCATCTGTTGCTTGAACCAAGGAAAATTGGTTGTCCCCTCCAGCAAGTAGCTCATCAGGCGTACTATCCGCGATCGCAATACTTCCTCTGAGTCTCTGCAACACCCGATAGATCACTCGTCGTTCAAATGTACAAATAGCCAGCCATGACTGAGACTGATCAGGACTTTCTCCCTCAGGTAGCTGATATGCCACAATCAGACTGGTCAATTGCTCAGACAGAACTAATAGAAATGACTCCCGTTTAAGCTGGCTTCCGGCGGCTAGCTGAATGGGGAACAGTTGAGCCTCCGAGTTAACGGCTGGGTTATCCTGAATCGCGATCGCATCAGAGACTTCACCAACACAGTTACACCAATAGAGGGTTTGCGGAATACCCCTCTGTTGTCGATACCGCAATAGTTCTTCCCGCCACCCGGCGACAGATGGGGACTTCACCCAGATTGTGGCGGAAATTTTTTCCTCTATCAGGACATCAACCATGGCTCCAATCAAGGTTTTGAGTCCCACTGGACTGATTGAGAGAGACTGAGGTGTTGTCAAATTATCCAGCGCTAGCTGGTAAAGGGACAAATCCGGTGTCGGTGGTGGGTTCATTAGGTTGTGGAGGAGATGGGGAGTTATCAGTTATCAGTTATCAGGAGATGGGGGAGATTGTGTAGGGGCGGGTTTTACTACTATCGTTTGAAATGGTGCGTTACGCTTCGCTAACGCACCCTACGCCCGCCCCGACTTCACGTAATGACCAATGACCAATGACCAATGACGAATCAACTCAATCGGCGATCTAGAGCCTCTCGCGCTTGTTCACGGTCATCGAAGTGAATTTTTTCTGTTCCTAATATTTGATAGTCTTCGTGACCTTTTCCGGCAATTAGCACCCCATCACCCGGTTTGGCGTCTAAGATAGCCGTGCGAATCGCTGTGGCGCGATCGCTAATTACGATTGGCTCTACAGTCGCCGGAATTCCTTCTAAGATATCTTGAATAATCCGTTCTGGGTCTTCAGTACGGGGATTATCGGAGGTCACAACCGCTACATCGGCTAATTCTGCGCCAATTTTCCCCATCTTCGGACGCTTGGTGCGATCGCGATCGCCTCCACATCCAAATACGCAAATCATTCTCCCCTGAATAAACGGTCGGGCGGCTTTGAGCAAGTTCTCCAAACTATCTGGCGTATGGGCATAATCGACAATTACGCTAATATCCTGATCCGGTTGAAGTTGCACCCGTTCCATCCGCCCCGGTACTCCCGGAAATTGGTTTAAGGCGGTGACTACTATTTTGAGATCTAACCCTAAATTTAACACTGCACCAATGGCAGCTAACACGTTGGACAAATTGTACTGACCCACCAGGGGAGAATTGAACGTCACTTCACCGACTGGCGTGTGTAGTGTCCCTTTAACACCAATCAGTGTATAAGTCAAGTCACTCGTATACAAATCTGCCGAGGGATCTTGAACCGAGTAACTCCAAGTGCGATCGCGTCCAACTTTTTCGATTAAGCGCTTACCATACGGATCATCGGCATTAATAATCGCTTTGCCGTGGAGATAATCGGAATTAAACAATAATGCCTTTGCCGCGAAATAATCCTCCATATCGCGGTGGAAATCCAAATGGTCTTGGGTGAGATTGGTAAATACAGCGACATCAAACTCACAGCCTAACACCCGACCTTGTGCCAAGGCATGGGAACTGACTTCCATTACCCCTAACTCACAGCCTGCTGCTACGGCTGAATGTAACTGCTGTTGCAATTCTACGGGAAACGGTGTGGTGTGAACCGCCGTTTGGGAAAATCCTTGCCATCGGGCATAAAGGGTACCAAAAAGGGCAGTGGGACGCTGGGCTTGGGTGAGGAGAAATTCAATTAGATGGGTTGTGGTGGTTTTGCCATTTGTACCCGTGACACCCACTAACTGAAGCTGGCGGGTGGGGTAGTCATAGAACGCCGTCGCTGCTTGGGCGCAGGCGACTGTCATATCAGTGGCACAAATAATACAGGGCGGTTCAGCATCAGGTTTTGGCTGAGGGGGGTGTTTTTGTGCCGCTGGGGGAGAAATTAACGCCGCGACAGCACCAGAGGCGATCGCACTTTGCCAAAATTCCCCACCATCGACACGGGTTCCTGGCATACCAATAAACAAATTACCAGGTTGACAGGCGTGGGAATTGGTACAGATTCCTGTGATTTGGGCATCAAGTGCTGGATGATTCGGCATTTCCACCACGTTAGGAATTGCCCTTAGTAAGTCATGTAGCTTCATCTCAATCAACTCCTCACGACGAGAGGGATAGGGGCAACGGAGAACTTCAGATTAGCACTCCTGTTGCTTGGTAGGATTACACAGACGCGATCGCATCCATATCAAGGTTCTCAAAGAACACTAGACAAATCTTCCTTAAGGAACTGGGGAACCTTGAGAGTTTTTTCTAAAGTATCGTTGCCCATAAACCTTATTGCAAGCTATGAAATCATATCTGGCTCAATTTTGTCTGATCGGACTATCACTCGTCACCGGAGGGTGGGTAGTGGTTCCGGAACCGATGATTGCCCAACAAACCCAACCTAGTGAACAGGAACGGTGGGTTGAAATTCGACAGGTGATTGGTAATGTTACCTACAAAGGACGCCCTGCTCAAGAGGATGATCGCCTGGAAGTGGGTGAGGTACTCACCACCGATGACGACTCCATTGCTGTTTTAGTTGTCGATGATGGCATTAGTACCATTACGGTTTCTGAGCGAACTCAGGTAAAACTGAGCAACTTGGAACAATTGTTTAGTGGAGCGAAAACCACCCATTTTTTCGTCAAACAGGGACAAATCCGGGCAAACACGCGAAAATTTACTCATCCCAATTCCAGTTTTGAAATTGCCTTTAGAGGTGAGGATGACGAAGTAGAGGGCGGAATTGCCGGAACACGGGGGACGGACTTCGGTGTTGCGGTTGGACCCAATGGTAAAACAGGTGTTTCCACCCGCCAGGGAACAGTTGCGCTCACCGCGCTTGAGCAAACTGTCTTGGTCGAGGAAGGTAATTCATCATTGGTGGTTCCGGGTGAACCGCCGACTCCTCCCCGCTCAACCAACACCAATTCCCAACTCAAATTGCAAGTTTTGTCAGCCACAGAGGAGCAGAACGTGCGAGTGGTTGCAGAAGTTGATCCCCTCAGTCTTGTGTTTCTCAATGGTCAAGCGGTTGACACCAACCGACGCGGACAATTGGAGACGGTTGTGCCAATCCCTGATAACAGCGTGATCCGCTTGGTTATTCGCAGTCCTTTGGGAACCCAACAGGTTTATGAATTAGACCTCAATTCGTTGCTCTAAATAGTCCTCAAACGGTTACATAAGACCAATGACGATCCCCCTCTTGGACGATGTAATTTCATGGCATTTACCTAGAATTGTTAGATAAATGTAAACGTATCAGGGTGATCGGCATCTGGGTCAAGCTTGGTGTGATGAAGAGTGAAGGCGGTTTTTGCTATTAGGGACATCTACAGCCTACATCCCTCATCCCTTTTCACAGCCAATCGTGTCGTTTTTAGGGGCAAACCGCAGTGGTTATGAAACATTGGATCAAGAGAGTTCGTCGGTTTGTCGCCGCTACACAAGCTGTAATACCTGGTGCTGTTGCAGCGACTTTGGCGATCGGGATATGGCAATGGGGTGGATGGCAACCCTGGGAAGAGATTGGATACAATTATCTGTTCCAAATTCGGGAATCGGGAATTTTGTCTCAGGCGAGTTGGGATGAAACTATCGCGATTATTGCCATCGACAACGCTAGCTTGGAGAAATACGGCAGTTTTCCTTGGTCGAGAGAGCGCTATGCTCAATTGTTACAAGCCCTAGAGCCATCTCCACCTGCTGTCATTGGCTTTGATTTGCTATTTGTCGATCCGGGGGAGGGGGATAGCGAATTTGCCAACGCGATCGCAGAGGCGGGAAATGTGGTACTGGCGACGGCTTGGGATGGGCAAGGAGAACCTTTAGAACCCTTACCTGAACTTAAACACGCCAGTGCGAGTGTGGGTCAAATTTGGCACAATCCTGATCCGGACGGCATTAGTCGTCGAGCGGCAGTTTTTGCCAAAGGGATACCGGGATTGGGTGTAGCGATGACTCAGATTGCCGATGGGGATCAAGCTGAGACTTTGCCGCAACCGATTGCGGGTAAGCAACAGCAGTCGATTTGGCTCAACTGGATGCAGAGGGCAGAGGCTTTACCAACCTACTCGTTTGCGGATGTAGTAGAAGGGAAGGTGGCGTCTGATGCCTTAGCCGATAAGTTGGTGTTGGTAGGAGTAACGGCGACAGGAATTGATACGCTGCGATCGCCCTTAAATCAAAAACCTCCGATATCGGGTGTATATCTCCATGCGACTTTAATCGATAATTTACGCCAATCGAGAGCGTTACACCCTCTGGCTGAATCTCTAATTCTGCTGTTGCTACTGGTACTGGGGCTAGGCTTGAGCTGGGTATTCTCGAATCATGGTATCAAAAGTCGCATGGCGATCGCACTGTTGTTTCCGTTGATATGGCTGGGTATAGCGGCGGCGGCTTTCAGCTATTCTCACCAATGGTTCCCGATTGCGGCTCCAATTGGTACAGGGTTACTCACCTTGGCTGGGGTGCAACTGCGTGAGAAACACCAACTTATGACCTTATTTGAAACCTACGTCGCCCCCAAAACGGCTCAACTGATTTGGCAACAGCAAGGTTTAGTGTGTTCATTCGATGCCAACCCCTCTCAACAGACAACCGCCACGATTCTGTTTATGGACATTCGGGGTTTTACGACTATTTCCGAACGGATGACGCCTGCTGAACTCTATAGCTGGCTCAATCCCTATTTAGAAACGATGACCAACTGCATCATGGATCACGATGGTATCGTCGATAAGTATATTGGTGATGCGATTATGGCGGTGTTCGGTGTTTCCCATGAAGGCTTGACATCAAAAACCATTTGTGATGGGGCATCGAATGCGATCGCGGCGTGTTTGGAGATGAATCGCTGTTTAGCGTTGCTCAATCAACGATTTCAGCAGGAAGGAAAACCGCTGATTGAAGTGGGGATTGGCGTTCATACGGGCTTAGTTGTGGCAGGAAGTTTGGGGAGTAAACGGCGTCTGAATTATTCGGTGTTGGGAGATGCCGTCAATGTAGCTTCTCGACTCCAGTCGCTCAATAAAAACGTCACCGACGATAACCCGCACCACATTTTAATCAGCAGTAGCACCTACGACTACGTGCGCGATCGCTATCAGGCTAAACCGATTAAATCCCTTAAACTGCGAGGTCGAAACCAAAAGACGCTAATTTACAGTGTATTGGGACAAAAACCCCAGATCCAACCTCAACCCGATTCGTATACCCAGTCGGCTGCTGTTCTTTCCGGCTTACAAATATTTCTGTAACATTTTCTCTAACTGCGGCACACTCAAACGGGGTGAAGGGCGAGGAAGTGGTGTTTCTTTTCCGTCTTTGTGATAACACAGCACGGGTACTTGATATTGATAAGCTTGGAACCAATCATCCCGCTGGGTAATGTCCCGCACCTCTAGCTGAAAATCTAACGTTTGAGTTTGTTCCAGCTTTTCTTGTAACCCTTCGCACAGGTGGCAACCCGGTTTGCTGTACAAAATTAAGGTGTCATTCGTCATTGGTTATTGGTCAACAGCATCTAGAGTAATGAAGATGGGGAAGCTTTAAGTGGGAGCGGTTTGGATTAACACCCAACTCCCGGACGTCGTCCGGCTGGGTTTCGCTAACGCTAACATCCACCTGTGTCCCATCACCTTTTCCCCAATTTTAGAGCGCCCTCGGTAGGACTCGAACCCACGGCCAAAGGATTAGAAATCCCTTGCTCTATCCACCTGAGCTACGAGGGCATAGATTTATAATACAAAAATTAAACCCCTAACTGGCAAGATTCATTGTCGTTTAGGGTAGCAGAAATATAGGATATCGTTGATGATTGTAACATTGTAGCCGACATTGGTTGTTGCGTGTGCGAGGTGTTTATCCCAATATTTGAGGAAACTAAAGACTCAAGCAGCTTGAGGTCAAGGTAAACTACTATAGACCACCATAGATAATGGATCAAAACTTGTGCCAACTATCGCACTCATACCTTGGGGCATGGATGAGGTATCCAGCCGTGACAAACAGATGAGTTGTCAGTTTAGGAGATTGGCTCACAAACTGGATGTGCTTCTGTGTGACTCGCCCAAGTCCCAGACAAGACCAGACAAGACAGACAAGAAGATGGTTAATTAGATTACAGCTCGTCCTGTAGCACCACCCTAGCCCGGTCAGGAGTCATTTGCCAGTGTTATGTTTATTCTGAAAAGGCAGGATGTTGAAATTTCTAGCATTCAGCACCCGAAGCGAGAGCAGCAAATCCCGATTCTCAGTTATCAAGGGCAAACCTTTCGCTTGATCAGCGTGTTTCGCGCTCATCAGGAAGAAGAAGCCCGCTCCTTCTGGCGAGATTTGACAGATAATCAGGGAAAAGCTTGTGTTTTACTAGAAGAACCTGACCGCTTTAGTGTGTGGGGAAAAATTCGTCTAGAGCAATTAGGTACAGAAAGCGGTCCGGATACCAAAATTGCTCCCTATACCCAAGCCTGTCTCCTACTGCTGCAAACAGTTTACCTGGATGTTGAAGATTTACTTGGAAATAGGCAAGCGGGATTGTTTCAGAAGGATATCACGGATGTCTTTCAACAGTGGCATTTTCCCCAAGCCGATTCGCCGGAAGCCGTGAATCACTTACTGACTGTCGATCCGCTCAACACCCTGCAAGTTCCACCGTGGGAAGAACACCATCTGATTACCCTATTGCAGGAACTCTATCGCTTGGGGAAGGAATACTTTGGCAATGCAAATTTTGCCGAAGGAGTGGGCGATATCTTGCAGGATATGCCAGCCAATGAGCAAAGTCAGTTTATGGAGTGGCTCAAATCCTCTCCCCTAGGAAAGTTGTGGCAATAATAGAACGTCAAGGATAAATAAATGTATCATGGATGGTTGCCAAGATGGAATTTTAGGACATCAGCCGCTAAGTTTATAAATAAGTATTGCTTACGTAATTGCCATTGTTAGAGATTTGAAAATAAAGAAAGCATTATGAGCAGCTCTGTAGATAAGTCATCTGGAACTCAATCCCTACTCACAGGTCAGAATATCGTCTATCTAGGAATTGGGTGGGCAGTAGTGTCTATGCTGTTTTTTCTACTGTTTAGCGTCAAACCACCGGGAGAAGAGTATCCCTTTTGGTACTCCTTTAGCACCTATGTCCTAGAGTGTTTACCCTTCTTAGGAGCTGCATTACTCTGCTATAGAAATTGGCGTAGCCCTCAGATTGCCAGTGGACGCAATGTCTGGCTGGGAATTGGTTTAGGTATGCTTTTTTACTTTATCGCCAACTTGATATTTGGTATATGGGAGCTATACTTTGGTCTTGACCCCGATGTATCCCCTGCCGATTTCTTTTACGTGATTTCTTATATCTGTATTGGTTGGGGCATGATTTTAGCCGTTCTGCCGAGGCGCTTAAATTTAGAGTGGAAGCAGTGGGTAACGGTGGGATTAATCGCGGCTTTGGGGATTGCTTTAGCGGTTTGGGTTTTATTAGCTCCTCCTGTAGCCGTAGAGTCAGAGGCTGACAATTCTGTCTTGCCAACAACTGAGTCAGCAACAGCGACAGTATCCCCCCGATTGGTGGCTTCTCTTTCACTACAGGTGGCAGTTAGCCCAACTGAAGCTGCCGCAACGACTGAAGCTGAGGTTCCTGAAACTGGCAAGTTGCCCGGTTGGGTTATTTCCCTGGATCAAGCCCTGAGTCCTTTATCAAAAACGTTGAATTTTGTATACATCGTTTTTGATGTTTTCCTACTCATCATTGCCTCAACACTTTTGTTAGCATTTTGGGGGGGGCGCTTTGCCCAATCATGGCGCATGATTGCCGCAGCAACATTTTCCCTATACATTGCGGATATGGGGTTTAAAGCTTATGGCACTCTGGCTCAGGCTCGTGGTCAGGACTATGAAAGTGGGGGTCTCCTAGATGTCTTCTTTATATTTAGTGCCTTACTTTTTGCCATAGGCGCTGCCCTAGAATATGACGTCTCCAGTCGTTCTCGTCGCGGTTCACGTCGGCGAACTTAAAATTAGCTATGAGTCCAAGAAAACTAACTGAAACCGATAAAAAAAATATTTTGAACTTGTATCGACAGCCAGAAGAGACAACCTCAACCCTGGCTGATCGTTATGGTGTCAGTAATTCAACGATTAGCCGCCTGCTCAAAAGCACGTTGTTGGAGTCGGACTATGAAGCCCTCATCCAGCAAAAGCGAGCTAATCGCACGCCAGGGTCAGGAACATCAGCGACGAAGCCAAAACCCAAGCTAGTGGAGCGGATTGAACCTAAATCGTTGTCGGTTTCTCCCTCTCCCCAACCTTCGATAGAATCGGAAGAGGAAGAATCAGAAGACGAAGAATCAGGATTTGAGTATCCCAATCAACGTCGGCGGCGCAAACGTTCTTCTGTAACTGATCAATCTGATGCAGAATCCCAGGCAAAACAAGGTGAGTTGCCTCTGGAGTTTAATCGAACAGAAACTCAAAGGGATACAGAAGACTCAGACGATCTGCTTGAAGAAATGGATCAGGCAGAAACCAGCAACCTAAAGGATTTGTTGGATGAAGATTTAATGGATTTAGACGAGGATTTGGATGAAGATTTGGATGACGATTTGGATGACTATTTAGATGAGGATTTAGATGAAGATTTAGATGAGGATTTTGAGGAGGATTGGGACGAAAACGAGGACGAGGACGAGGAAGATAGTGCTATTCCAAAACCTTTGACGACGACTCATGTTCCCAGGGGGACAAATATTCAAGTCTTACCCCTGTCGGAAGCTTCTTTTCCGAAACCCTGCTATTTAGTGATAGACCGAGCAGCCGAGTTAATTGCGCGACCTCTGCGAGAATTTAGTGACTTGGGAGGTATTCCGGCTGAGGAAGTTCAGCAACAAACTTTGCCAGTTTTTGATAATCATAGGGTTGCACGACGCTTTTCCAACCGTTCCCAGCGTGTGATTAAAGTGCCTGATGGGAAAATGTTGCAGAAAACCTGTTCTTATTTACAAGCTAAAGGCATTACCCGCCTTTTGATTGATGGTCAGGTCTATTCATTGTTAACCGCATCTTTACTGGAATAGGGACAGATTTTGTCATTTGTCAT